>NZ_JBCOAQ010000009.1:0-9830 GCF_040226735.1 Intestinimonas sp. RTP31139st1_F5_RTP31139_211217
CATTTTTAACAATGTTTGTTTGGAATAGTAGGGCTGCATATCAATTTTTATATGCTACTTTATGACACATAAGCATTGGAGCCTGGATTGTCGGACCCGTAGCCCTCCAGCAGGTTGACAACGCCCCACACGCCCAAACCGGCGCCCAGAGCCACAACAAGGGTCTGCAGGGTGGTGATTGCGGAAGTGAAAAACTGCATAGAACCTCCATTCCTCCGGGGAGAACATACCCCGGACATAAAAATAGCCGCCCAAACGGGCGGCGGGTACTTGCTTCGGGACACTTTGTCCCAAAGCGGGGTCATGGATAGGCGTCCGGGTCGTCGATGTCGTCATAGCTCAGGATTCCCTCGTCTATGTCCGGCTCCTCCGGCACGTCCACCTCGTACACGGCGTACTCCTCCTGGGGGTCCACCTCGTCCATGCGGCGTGTGATCAGCCTGGAGAGGTCAAGGGCGTTGCGGGTCTTATCCGCCTCCGCCGTGTACTTGTAATTGGGGTGCTGTTTCAAATCGTACTTGGGGGAGTAGAACGGGGGCAGGCCCCGGAGCTGCATGATGCACCTGTCTCCCGGCATGGTGGCAAGCTCGGCGGGGGTCATCAGCTCCCGTCCCAGACGCTGGGTGTTCATGTTATAGCTCTCGCTCTGGCCCTTGCTCCGCCCGTCTGTCTGCATATAGATGGTGGCCCTGCCAAGCCAGTTCTCGGAAATTTCCTTGATGGTGCTGGACTCCCTGCCTCCCAGAAAAATCATGCTGTCCATGTTTCCCAGCACCGTTTCCGCGTGCTTGTCATACAGAGCCTTGCACTGCGCCATCTGTTGGTAAAAGAGGGTCAGTGATACCTCGCGGGAGCGGATGACTGCCACGATTTTCTCCAGGTTTGGCACCTGTCCCGTGTTCGCCGCCTCGTCCCAAAGTACCCGCACATGATGGGGCAGGCGGCCCTTGTGTATGTTGTCCGCCCGTTCACACAGGAGATTGAACATCTGGGAGAATGCCAGAGCCACCAAAAAATTGTAGGTCGGCGTCGTGTCTGAAATCAGGAAAAACAGCGCCGTCTTTTTATCCCCCAGACGGTCCAGCCCCAGCTCGTCATAGCTCATGATCTCCCGGAGCTGGGGGATGTCAAAAGGGGCCAGCCGGGAACCGCAGGAGATCAAAATGCTCTTGGCCGTCTTGCCGCTGGCCAGTTTGTACTTGCGGTATTGCTTCACCGCGAAGCAGTCCGGCTTGCGCTTTTCCAGGCCCTTGAACATATAATCCACCGCGTTCATAAAGTTTTCGTCGTTCTCTTTCACCTCCATGCCGCTGATCATATCCACCAGCGTATTCATATTCTTGTCCTCCGGCGCACCCTCGAAGATGATATAGGCGATGAGGGCGCAGTATAAAAGGGTCTCCGCCTTGCGCCAGAACGGGTCGCTCTCCTTGCCGTCCCCGGAGGTGTTGGCGATCAGGGTGTCCACGAATTTCAGGATGTCCGCCTCGTTTCGGATGTAGGACAGGGGGTTATAGTGCATGGATTTTGAAAAATCAATGCTGTTGAATACCCGGACCTCATACCCCTGCCGCTGCAAAAAAGCGCCGCACTGCTCCAGGGTGTCGCCCTTGGGGTCTACCACCACATAGCTGCACCCGCCCTTTTTCTTCGCACTTGCCTGCAAAAGCTGGGGCGTGAGCCAGACGCGGGTCTTGCCGGAGCCGGACGAGCCGATGACGCAAGCATTGAGATTGCGGGCGTTGGCCGGATTTTTGGGCCGGGTGTTCATGGTGAGAAATTCCGTGCCCGTCAGAATGATATTGTTCTCAAACACCGGATCGACGAACGGGGCGATGTCCTTGGGACCGCCCCATCGGGCACTGCCGTACTCCACATCCCGTCTGTACTTCCTGGCGTTCCTGCTTTTGAAGCAGATCAGCAGCCGAAAGGCTGCCGCGCCCGCAATGCCAACGAGCCAGTCAAATCCATTCAGCCCCGGCGCAGGGTCCGCAAAGGCCGGACCGATGGCCGCCATCATGCCGGTCAGCTTTTGCGCAAAACTCACCCCAGCCGCCAGCCGGTAGGCCGTGCCGCATTTCAGGCAGGCCCACAGGACGAACAGGTAGGGGAGATTGGGCAATACATATTTTCGCAGCCTATCGGTCCTCATAGTCCCGCTCCTTTGTCCGCTCCCGCACCGGCTGCCGGCGCACCCGCTCCCGGGCCTGTTTCAGCCGCTCCAGGACGGGGACTCTCCGGGTCCGGCCCTGTTTCAGCACCAGCCGGGAATAGTCCTCAAAACAGGCGGTGACAGCGTCCTTCTGCTGCTCCCGGAACAGAAGCAGGTGTTTCCCGTCGTTGGTCTTGTAAAAGGCGTAGTCCACCCCGCATTTCCGGGCCACCCGGTCAAAGAGGGCCGGAGCCTCCACGGGGATGCCGCTGGTCCCGCCCCCGTGGTTCATGAGCTGCCGGACACTCTGCTTGCCCTGGGGCGCTTTATGGGCTTGCTGCTCCTGCCGGATCTTCCGGGCCGCCGCCCGCACTGCCTGGGCCAGCACACGGGCCGTCAGTTTGTTCGCCTTGATGATCAGGGCAACCGTCCGTCTGGACACATCTTCTTCTGCCAGTCAATCACCTCCCATAAAAAAGCCGCCTTGGGACAAAGTGTCCCGAAGCGGCGCTATCTCTCGTCCCGGTCTTTTGACGGGACCGCCGTCTCATGGCTGACCGCCCGGTCCGCCACCTCCTTGCAGGCGGCCAGCCGCTCTCGGATATTCAGCTTGGGATAGGCGAATACCCGGTGCTCCGGGGGAATTTCCTCCGGGCCCGCGTACTGTGGAACAAAGCCGCTGGAATTGCGGGTCAGGTAGCCGCCTTCCACAAAGCAGCCGTTCTCATTCAGCCGCACATCCCGCCCGTATGCCTCATAGTCAAAGTAGTTTTTCAGTTCCTCCGGCACCTCGATGGCCTCGTTGAAATCCGCATAGATGCGGCCAAGTTCCTCGTCCGTGTCCACGCCGGGATGGAGTTCATAGCAATCCAGATTGAGTACCAGATCGATCAGGTCCCCGGCGCATTGGTCGTGTTCCCCATATTCCAGCACCGCCTGAAAGGTCTCCAGCTCACTTTCGGTCAAGCCGGAGAGCAGGCAGGCCAGATAATTCACTTCGTCCACGCTGTCATACTGCGAAAGGCAGCAGCAGAAATTGGGGTGGAGATTGCTGTCGTGTTCGGTGAGGATCACCCGCCGGTCCCGGATGCCGTCCACACCGATGGCCTTCAGGGCCTTTTGTACTTCCTTGCGGGTGGTGGGGAAAGCGATGGAAATATCCCGCCGCTCCCCGCGCTGGTATTGATCCCAGTTGGTGAGACGGGCGGTGATCTCAATGTCCATCCGGCGCCCTCCCTTCATGTTCCAGGGCGGGGGACTTATCCACGGTTCCGGGGCCGTCCCTGGCCCTTGACCGTGAGAATGCCCTCCAGCGTGGTCGCCGTGATGCCCAGCCGCTGGGCCACGGCAATATCGTTTTTCATGCTCTCCGTGACCGTATGGCCGCATACCACCAGCACACGGGAGCGCTGCAGCAGGTCACGGGCCATATCCAGCCCGTCCTTGTGCTCCTGCGGCACCGGATCGTTCAGGAACAGAGGAAGAAACAGCGCGGGGCAGATGGGCGCGTAGCCCGCCTCATACACTGCCCGGCAGTACCGGGCGGCCTGTTCCGCGTTCTCGCTGTCGCCGCCATACCATGCGGCAGTGATATACGCAAGGGGTCTTTTCATGATGCATTACCTCCGTTTTTCAATATGGTTCGTTCAGCCCATTCCCCCCGCCCTTGCCCAATCTTGGGCAAGGGGGCGGCTCTGGAGGATATACCCCCGCCGCGCCGTTGGGAGCAGCACAGCCGGGGCCTCCCGTCAAGGGCATGGCCGCCGCAGTGCGGCGGGGCCAAAAGGCCCCCTTGACAGGCGGCTCCCGCCTGTGCTTTTGTCTCTGCGGCGACGGGGGATATATCCAGAGAGCCTCATCCTCACAGATGGGAGGGCCGGGCATAAAAAAAGACCTTGGGACAAAGTGTCTCAAGGTTACTTGACATTCCAGTTTTTCTCCTCGCCCACATTGGCGGTGTGGGTGTTGGCCGCCTCCATGATGTCATAATAGGCCCAATAGGTCTGCTCCAGATCGGAGAATGTATTGAGCCTGCTGGTGTTGGCGTCGATATACGCCTCGTCCGCCTGCCGCCCCAAAAGCCGGTTGACGATAGTCACCACCTCGGCGCGGGTGATATAGCGGTCCGCCCGGAATGTGCCGTCTCCGTAGCCCCTGATCCAACCATACCGGGCTGCATCAGCGATATACTCCGCCGCCCAATAGCCGGGGGAAACATCATCAAAACCGGCGTACTGTTCCATCAGCTCCGCAGCCCCATCTCCGTAGGCGTCGAAGAATCGCACGGCCATGGCCGTAAACTCCGCACGGGTGATGGCCTCATTGGGGGCAAAGGCGCCGTCCTCACGGCCATACACCACCCCATAATTGGAGAGATACCGCACATAGCCGGAATACCATGCGTTGGCGGGGATGTCCGAAAAACTGGTGGTGGCCGCTGTGGTGATCGTGTCCCCGTTCCTGTCCGCCAGCAGGCGGGCGAAGATGGCTGCAGCCTCACTCCGGCTCATGTTCCGCTCCGGGCCAAAGGTGCCGTCCGTGTAGCCCACGACATAGGCCGTATGCCGCTCCGTTTTCGCAACAGAGGGAACTGCAGCCTTGCCGTCCTCGTCAGTGACGCCGCTGGCGCTCTGCCCCAGATCCCCCTTGACCGTGACGGACAGGCCCTCCTGGGGTGTTTTCCTGTGGTCCGTGACAGTCACGGTGATACGGTTGTTTTCGTCCATATCCACCCCGTCCGGCAGGGTGACGGTGATATTGCCGGTTTTGCCGATGGACACAGCCGCGTCCTCAATGGGCCGCCCGGTCTCATAGTCCTCCACACGGATTGTCAGGGTCCAGCGTTCTCCGTTGGCGTCCTCCCAGCCCCCGGTGGTTTTGCCGTCCTCGTTGGTGGTCCCGGAGGTGCCGGGGACGGTGATCTGCCCGGCATCGTCAGTGGAGTCCCCGCAGTAGTTGGCGTTTGCATCGGTGACAGCGATGAACAGATCCGCCACTGGGGATTTGTCCTCTGCCAACTGAACCGAGATGGTGGTTTGGTCTGCATAGTCCAGCAACCGCCCGGAGGGGAGCAGGATGGAGAGGGTGTCATCCTCATGCAGTGTGACCGTGGCCCCGGAGACGGGATTTTTCGTGTCCGTATCGGTCACGGTGACGAGATAGCCGCCCACCACGGCCTCTCCGTGGGTGTCTGTGGTGGCCTGACGGTAGATTTTTTCAATCGTCTCCGTATCGGTGACTTCACCGCAGTTTTCGCACTCCTTATGCTTACTGCCCTCGCTCTCCGTGGTGGGCTCCTGATCCACGATCCACTCGCCGCTCTTGTGGCCCGTGGCCTCGGTGTACTCACCCTTATAGCTGTCCCCGCAGCGGGAGCAGGTAAAGACGGTGAAGCCCATCTCCGTACAGGTGGGGGCGGTCACTTCCTCCTGGTAGTCATGGCCCAGGGCCTTTTCGATCACAGCCCCGCACTCGGCACAGAGCTGGGGATCTGTGCAGGTGGCCGCGTCGCCGGGGACGTGGCCCGCAGCCTCGCTGCCCTCTATACGGTGATACCCGCAGCGGACGCAGCGATATTCCATCACGCCCTCACCGGTGCAGGTGGCGTCCGTGACAAGGGTCCCATCGTCCCAGCTATGGCCCAGCGGGTCCGTGTAGTCCGTCACAAAGGAGCTGCCGCAGCCTTCGCAGCGGTGGATGGTTCTGCCGCCCGTCTCACAGGCTGCAGGAATGACGGTGGACTCGTATTCGTGGGACAGGGCCGGGGTGATGTCCTCAATATGCCGATCTCCGCAGGCCTCGCACTCCCGGACCGTATAGCCGGGGCTGGTGCAGGTGGCCGATACCGTGTAGGTGGTATAGGTGTGCTCTCCCTTGGGGGTTGCGACAACTTCCAGTTCGCCGCACCGGGAACACAGGTTCAGCAGCTTGCCGTCTGTCTCACAGTCTGCCTCCCGGATCACCACGCCCTGCCAACTATGCCCCAGGGCCGCCTCATAGTCCCGCTTTTCGATCCGGCCGCAATTCAGGCACAGATAACGGTCATAGCCCAGCGTCCGGCAGGAGGCCGGGGTGCTGTCCAGCAGAATATAACTGTGTCCGTCACAGGACTGGCCGCAGCAGGAGCCGCCGCAATCCGCATCCTGGCACCCGCAGTCTGGGTCGCCGCAGCCACAGCCGCAGGAGCCGTCCTCGCTGGTGGTTTCATCCCGCAGCCACACATAGGCCACGCCGCTTTCCGTCATGGTCTCGCCCTCGTAGGTGTAGGCGATCTCATAGTACACCGCGTACTGACCTGCCTCGGTATAGTTGGGGGCAGAGGTCAGGGTGCAGCTATCCGCGCTGCTGCCGTAGCGGAGAGAGGTGCTGACGCCGGACTCGGAGAGGTCCGTCACGGTGATGGTATGGGGCTGGCCGTCCACAACGCCGTAGTAGTCCGCAATGACCGCCTTGGCCGCCGTGTAGTCATACCGGGAATACTCGCACAGGGTACAATGCTCCACCTCGGCAAACCGCCCGTTGGCAGGCTGGGGCTCTATCTCCGTCTCCAACTCGTGCCGCTCCAGACAGCTTTCCTCCGTGTGCCAGGTCCCATAGCAGAAGCCGCAATAGCTCCCACCTGTGGTGATAACGGTATGATACCGGCTGTCCGCATATTCATAACGCACCGTTTCCGGCAGTTCCTCAAAGAAATTGCTGGCACAGTCATACAGCCAATACACATTTTTGTAGCAGCCGTAATTTGTCGCACCCAAATTGGTGTTGAAACTGCCGCAGCTCTCACACACCGCCTTGGTCCAGTGATACCCGGTATAATAGGCGTCTACGCCGGGGGTGCCGTCCAGAATGGTCCCCTGGGTCTCTCCGTCCACGCTCATACCGTCCGAATATTTCACGTTCCGGCTCAGGGCCGTCTGGCCGTCCCTGGTGTACTCAGGGACCCGGAACACCTCAAAGATGGCTGTTGTGCCGCACTCCGCGCAGGTAAAGGTCTCGTTGGTCACTACGCTATTCACGTCCAGCTCATTTGTCCGGTTATTTGACTCCTGCCAATGCGCGGCGGGGTCATGGTAGCTGTTCTGCTGGGCGGCGAAAGCCGTGGGGACAAGACCCAGGCACAGCACAAGGACCAGCAGCAGGGGCAGCGCCCGCCGCTGAATATAAAATCTCGCTTTCAAGTTTGCTCCTCCTATTACATTAAAATATAAAGGCAATAAAAAATCCTTCGGGACAAAGTGTCCCAAAGGATTAACGCTCTGCCGTCTGTTCCGGCACGTTCTTTTCCGGGGGCTGCTTTTCTTTCCATTCGTCCAGCAGCGCCAGGATCTGCTCTTTCATCTGACGGGGCGTTTTATCCTCCCCGAAATACTTGTTCAGCTCCGCTTCACTGATGATCACCTGATTTACCTCCTTTTTTTCTTCACTCAAAATCTGATCGATGACGTCGCCGTTGAGCAGGTTCTTTTGATCCAGTTCCCGCAGCCGCTTGGCCTGGACCACGGAGGGGGAAGCCTGTTCACCGTCAATAGATACGGCAATGAGCCGCTGATTTTTGGGCCGCACATACGAAAGCTCCACGGCGGGCATGAAGCCCAGGCCCTTGACGCGCTTGCCGTTTTCGTCCAAAACGCCGTCCACCTTCTCCTGAAGCTCCGGTACAAGGGAGTTTAGCCGCAGATACCGCATGACCTTTTTATAGTTCAGGCCATGGGCCTCCCCTACGATCTCCACTGACCGCTTACCAATATCCCCCTCGGCCACGCCTTTGAGCCTCGTCCCCTGGTGCTTGATGTCCTCCACTTCCAGGTCCAGCAGGCGGGCCAACTCGCTGGGGAGGGGATCGCCGCGCTGCTTGTTGCTGTTTTTCATTTCCATGACGGCTTCATGATCCGTCATTTCACGGACGATACAGGGGATCTCCTCCAGCCCCAGCAGCTCACAGCTATGATGGCGGCGGTGTCCGGCAATGATCTCATACCCGCTGCCGTCCTTTTCAGGCCGGACAGTGGCAGGAGAGATAACGCCCTGCTCCCGGATCAGCTCTGACAATTCTTTCATAGCGGCGTCATCCACCACCTTGAACGGGTGTTGACGGAAGGTGTGGAATGGGTGCAGTTCGCTCAATTTCAGGTAAACGACCTTTGCGTCCTCAATGGGGCGGGGTGTTGTACTGGCCTCTGTCTCCGCAGTAGGAGCGGAACCGGGACCTCCATCGGCGGCAGGGGGACCCGGCTCTTTGCCGTCCTTACTTTGGGACACTTTGTCTCGTTCTGCCTTGCCTTGTTCCGGGGCGGCTTTCTCCGCCTTGGCCGGACGGCCTTTGCGGGGCTTATCCGTTTTGTCTGCCTTTGGGCCGCCCTTTTCCTTGGAAGTACGGCTGCGGCGGGGCTTTTTCTCCTGCTCCGCATCCTGCTTATCCTGGTCCTTTTTTTCCGACTCCCGGTTATCCGGCCCACCGGCTGCGGTGAAGTCGATGACCTTTGCGGATGTACCGTCTGCCTTGAGTGTGGGGCCGTCTCCATCTGACAGCGCCGGAGCACCCTCGCCAGGGACCGGGGGATTTGTGGCCTCCGTCTGCTCCTCGTGACCGGGGGCGTCCGTGTTTAACTCGTTCTGTTCCACTTCTTCACGGGCAGCAGCGCGGCGCTCCGCCATAAGACGTTCAATGGTATCTGCGTCCACCACCACATCTCCGCCAGGAGCCGGGGGACCGTCAGTCTCCGGAACCGGAATCGTGGTCTCTGCTTCTGTACTGCCCAGGACCGCACCCTCTGATCCGGTGTTCAGTTTTTCCTCTGCCACTTTTTTACCTCCTTTTTCATCTTTGTAGTGTTGCACAAACTTTTGCCTGCAACTTTGTGAATGTTTTTTCTGCCTCCTTTCCCGCTTTCTACGCAAAAACGCCGCCCAGGGTAGCCCTTGGACGGCGTTTTGCGTAATGTGATAGCGTTCTTTTTTTCTTTCCCGGTTTTCCTGGGACCGAAAACCCTTGTATTTACAGCGTTCCTATTCGGAGCTAATCATAGGTTCACCTCCTCTCGTTCCCGCAGCTCCCGCTCCACGTCGGCCACCCAGGGATGGTTGGCCAGCAGGGTGCGGGGGGACAACAGTTCCCGGCTGGCGTTGACGTTGGCGATGACCTCACTCTCGTTCACCGGCATATCCATATTGAAATCCACGCGGAACGCCGCGCCGGAGAAGTCCCCCCGGCCCGTGGCCTGGAGCCAGGTGTCCAGGAAGGGCTTGAGCCGCCGGAAGGCGGCCTGGAGCTCGTCGGCCAGGTCGGCGCAGTCGGCGTCCAGATCCATGTACCGGAAGCCCAGCGCCGTGCCGGAGGCGCTGCCCAGGTCAGGGTCCCTGGTGTCCACGGCGGAGGCGAAATCGAAGAGGTCCCGACGCTCCCGCTCCAGGAAGGCCAGCACCGCCGACACGTCCAGGTCGGTCTGGAGCTTGTCCACGCCGCCGTCGCCCTCCACCTTCACGGCCAGACACTGCCGCAGGTCCCGCACGAACTCGTCCAGGTCGGCCCCGCCGTAGTTTTTGAGGATGTAGACGAACTTGGCCACGTCCCGCAGGGCGTCGGCGGTGACGGAGGTCTGCCAGTTGTAGTCGTCGATGAGGTCCCGGACGTAGCGGCACAGGGGCAGCTCCTCCTCGTTGTAGCGCAGCCATACCAGCG
>NZ_JBCOAQ010000009.1:9840-93384 GCF_040226735.1 Intestinimonas sp. RTP31139st1_F5_RTP31139_211217
GGCGCGCAGCCAGCCCCGGGGGACCCGGCTCCAGTTGGAGCCCCGGCCCCCCAGGGTGAAGTGGGGCTCGGGCTCCCCGTCGGGGCGGAACCGCCCGCTGCCGTCGGCGCAGAGGAACCGCCGCAGGCCGTCCCCGGACCAGTATTCGGCCCGCTCCACCCGCCGGGCCTCCTGCCCGGCGTAGACGGTCTGGGGGTAGACCCGGAGGAAGCCGTCCAGCTCGCTCCGCCCGGCGTCCCGCCACAGGGGGACCACCTCGTGGGCGGGCAGGCGGAGAAACTCCAGCCTCCCCGCCGGGCCGATATAGGGCTGGAGCCAGGCCACCCCCGATTTTACCGCATCCCTCCCCAGGGCCTTCACGGTGTGCCGGAACCCGGCGTCAAAGATCTCCTCCAGGGCCTGTCCATAGGCCCGGTCCTCCGTCTCCACCGCCCAGGGCCGGGACAGGAGGTAGCGGGCCTTCTGGTCCACCAGCTTTTTGTAGATGGGGTGCTCCAGCCGGACGTTGGAGCGCCCCGGCCCGTTGCCGGCCTTGCGCTGCACGTCGGAGCGGTTGCGGTAGTAGGCGTCGGCCTCCAGCAGCTCCCGGTACCGGGGCGAGCTTCGAAAGACCCGGATCTCCTCGCTGACGATCTCATGCAGGCGCATGGGGGCCCGGTCCGGGTCGGCCAGGGCCGCGCTCACCAGCTCGGTCTGTGTGTATGTCATCTTGTGCCGCAGGGCCCTGCTTCCGGGTCCCTGCTCCTCCTCTCTCATCGTCGCGGCTGCCGCCGCTCTGTCGCCCCGGCCGTGGAGCCGGGGCCCGTTTCACTTCAGGATATGCAGCGCCGGGCCCGCCATATCGTCCTCGCAGGCGTAGCGCACAGCATCGATGTGGTGGTTGTCCCGGTCGGGGAATCCGGCCCGGAAGCCGCCGTCCCGGTCCCGCTCCAGCTCGTAGCCGGTGAACTCCCGGGCGCTCTCGGGGCAGCGGGCGGGGTCGATGACGATCTCCTCCAGGTCCTGGAGCCATTGTATTCCGAAGGCCACGGACCCCGCTCCCTTGCGGGCCCCCACGGCCCGCAGGCCGTAGTCCCGCAGCTCGGCGATGCTCTTGGGCTCGGCGGAGTCGCAGACGATGCGCCCCTCCCCGCCCTCCTCCCGGAGGAGGAGGGCGGTCCTGCGGTTGGTGAGCCCCGCCCGGTGGAGCTCCCGGAAGAGGTAGAGCCGCCGCCGGACGGGGTCGTAGTGGCAGACGTTGTAGGCCAGGGGGTCGGCGGCGTAGCCCCAGTCCAGCCCCCGGCGGATGTGGTCGAACCGCCCGATCTCCTCCTCGGAGATGGTCCGCAGCGTCACGTTGGAAAACACCTCGCCGCCGGTGCCCGTCACCTCCCCCAGGTATTCCCGGGCGTAGGCCTGGGGATTGACCAGGCGCAGGTGCTCGGCCTCCAGCAGGAAGGGCTCTCCCAGCCAGGCCCTGGGCACCGTGCGGTAGTCGGTCCGGTGCACCAGGGTCCCGGGGTGCTCCCCCCTCACATACTGGTTGCACCAGTTCCGGGCGCTGCGGGGCGGGTTGAAGGTGTAGAAGAAGGCGAAGTCCTCCCCGCCCCGCATCAGGGACTGGTTGACGGCCCGGACCTTCTCCTCCCCCTCGAACTCGTCGGCCTCCTCGTACCAGGCATACTTGATGTAGCCCCGCTCCGGTCGGATGGACTTGAGCTTCATGGGGTCGTCGGCGCCCCGGAAGAGGATGCGCTGTCCGGTGGGGCGGTAGCACAGGGACAGGGGGGAGAGCCGCGCCTCCCAGAGCCGTCCGGCCCCCAGGGCGTGCACCCCCCACAGGAGCTGGGCGTAGACCGACTCCCGCAGGGTCACGCCGTAGCGCCGCAGGGCCACGGCGTGGCTCATCACGCCCTTTTGGGCGTCCCGCATGAGGCAGAGGGGGATCTCCACCCCCACGAAGGAGGACTTGCCGGAGCCCCGCCCGCCGGGGAGCCAGTAGTGGGTGTGTCCCCCCGCCTTCACATCCCGGTGGACGCAGTGGAAGGCCGGGGCCAGGAGGGAGGAGCATCTGATCTCACACATCGTCCACGATCCTGGCCGGTTCTGCGCGGGCTCCGGTGCCGGCCTCCCCGCTCCACCGGCTCAGCAGCTCCAGCGCCTTGAGCCGCTCGGCCACCGTGGGCTGGCAGGGGACCTCCCGCCCGTCCTTGTCCCGGGCGGGGTAGGACTTCCGTCCCAGGGCGATGTCGGCCAGGGCCTCCAGCGCCGCCTGGGTGTAGCCCTCCGGGCTGCTCCGCTCTTCCGTCTCCAATGACATCCCTCCTTTGCTTCAGCTATGTCATCCTACCACGGTTTTTTGGCCCCCCGGTGGTGGGATGGCCTCCGGCTCTCCCACGAAAGGCGTTTTGCCTTTCGTGGGTCCCCGATTTGCCTTGCGGCTTTGCGGGGGCCCCTTTTGGTGCCGTCTCCGCGCTTCGCACTGTCACGCTGCTCTTGCTGATCCATTACAGTTGTGCTATACTTGCAAGGGATTTGTAAATATTCACAAATCCAAACAATGAATAGGAGGATTTTACAGTGAAAAAGCTCTCTTGCCTGCTGACTCTGTCCCTGTGCCTTACCCTCACCGCCGCCTGCGGCTCTGCCTCTTCCGATCAGCCTGCTCCGACGGGCGATCCCGGCCAGTCTCCCGTTGTTGCGGTCTCTGCTCCTCCTGCCGGCGAGGTGACTCCCTATACCGGCGCCACGTTTGGCCTCTCCCGCTCCGCTATGGCCGAGGCCATGTCCAATACGTTTTCCTCCAGCGATCTTCCCAACGCCTTTGAAAATGATCCGGACATATCTGAACTGCCCGATGCCGAAAACGGGGATTTGGTGGCGTACTCTTACAGCATCTGTCCCGGCGCCAGCTGCATTCTGTATGAGGCCAAGGATTCCGGCGAACTTACACAGGTATTCCTCACTGGAGATTCTTCTCAACTGAGTGAGAGCGATGCCAAAGTGTTCGGCAGCTACCTTGCGGTCGTCACCGGCGGCTTTTCCTCCAGTGAGGAAATAGCGTCGTTGGACGAATCCCTTGATATTGCGAATGCCGCCTTTACCGACGGCACCATGAATTTCTTCAACGGGGAGAGCGCGTCTTTCTCCTATATCGTCACCGGCGGGCTTGCCATGCTCACTGTGCTGCCTCCGCTGTAATGGACGGAAGGTCCCGTTCAGCCCCGCAGCAGGGCCGCCCGGGCCACCTTTTCGGCCAGCTTGGCCGCCAGCCGGTCCAGGTCCGCCTCCTCCCGGACGGTGACCGGTCCCGAGAAGGTCACGTTTACCCCGCCGTCCCGGTCCGCGGACCGTGCCTGGGAGGCCGTCAGCACCCGCTCGCCCTGGTGCAGCAGGGCCGGGAAGTTGTCGTAAGGCACATAGTCCAGGCCGTAGGCATAGCGCCCATGGATGCCGCTGTCCGCCTTCACCTTGTATGCCGATGGGATCGCATTGTTTTCCGGCTCCGATGTTGCCGAGCCGATTCCGGTCCCCCCTTCTTCCGGGGCCAGGCCGTAGTCCACCGGGGAGAAGGCGTTCTCCATCCTGGCCGCCAGGATGCCCTGGCTGAACTCCTCTCCCATCGTGTACCCGGCGTTGTAATACTCCTTTTGCAGCACCGAGTCGTCCCGGATGCCCTGTACCAGCGCCAGGTTGGACTCCTGCATGAGCTGGGCCCCTTCGGAGGCGTTGTACTCGTTGGCGGCGATGATCTGGGCCTCCGCCAGCAGCGCCCCCATCTTTGCCCCGATCTTTCTCTGCATCTCCTCGCTGTCGGTCGCGCCGTACTGCTCCTCCAGCGCCTGGTACTGGGCCTGCAGCTCCTCCAGCCGCTCCCGTTGGGCGCTGTCCTGGTAGCTGCTGATTTTTTCCCCATCTCCCATCACGATGCTCAGAGCATCCCGCTCCAGCCGCTCCTTGTCGTTCTCCAGGGAGGCCTGGAAGGAGCCGATGAGCCCGTAGGCGTCCCCCAGCCCCAGCCCGGTTTCCCCCTCTTCCTTCTGCTTGGTCTGCTCCTCCAGCCACTCCTTCTGCGCCTGGATTCCATCCTTGCGGGTGTCGATAAAGCCCTGACCCATCAGCTTCTCCAGCTCGTTCTGGGCCTCCTCCAGGCCGCGCATGGCCGCCTGGTACTCCTCGTCTCCCGCCGCCGCCAGGGTGGTGCCCCGCTGCAGCATGGCCTGCTGCTCCTGCATCACCCGGTCGTATTGGCTCTTTACATAGTCCTGGAAGGCCTGGTCCTGCTTCTCGAAGGACTCCACGATCCCTTCCGCCACGCCGAACAGGGCGCCCACCACCAGCCCCCCGACCGGGCCGCCCAGAACGCTCCCCAGGCCCCCCATCGCGCCGGCGATGCCGCCCGCCGCTGTGGCCGCGCTGGCCGCGATGCCGCCCCCCGCCGCCGTGGCGTTCAGCAGCCCGAACATCAGCCCGGTCCCCGCGTCCGACACGATGTGGGACGCCATGCTCCCCGCCGTGTCGCCCAACAGGCTGGAGAACCCTGCCTCGGCCGCGGCGCTGGTCGTCCTGCCTATCGTACTCCACATTCCTGATTTGACCAGATTGTCCAGTGCCGCCTTTGATATGCCGCCCGCCAGCCTGGAGGTCCCCGCCTCCCCGCCGTCCTCCGGCTTGGTGAATCGCTTCCCGCTCTCCGCCAGGGTCGAGCCCGCCTCCTCCGCGCCGTGCTCCAGCTTGCCGATGCCCTGGGTGACCTCCGGCAGCGCTTCCTCCAGCGGGGTCAGTTTAATCGTGACCTCCCGTAACCCTTTCACCGTCTCTCGTATCCCCTTGTTCAGTTCTTTGATATGGATGCTCTCCGCCATCTGTGTTTCTCCTTTCCTTGACTGTATCTTTAAATTCTGGTAACATTGTGTTATCCTGCTGGGGAGGTGGACCTTCTTGAGTAACAAGGCATTTTTCTATATCATTGCTACCAATTTATTGCTTATGAGTCTTTTGGCGCTGCTCTGCGGTCTGGCCCTTCCCGAGACCTGGATGATCGTTGCGAGTATTCCGGGCATTCCTTGTAGCATTTGGCTCTTCCGTGTGGCCAAACGCACCAAGAACTGACCGCCTCCCGTTGTTCTCCTTGCAGGGTCAGCTTGAACGTGACCTTCCTCAGCCCTTTTATCGTCTCTCGGACCCCTTGTTCAGTTCCCTCGTGTTGATACCCTCCGCCATCTGTATTGTCTCCTCTCCTTGACCGCGTTTTTAAATTCTGTTATCATTGGATTATCAGGTTGAATGGGAGTGATCTTCTTGATAAGCAACAAGGCTTTTTTTTATTACACAGCTTCTTCCTTGTTATTTATGAGTCTAATAGCGCTGGCCTGTGGTCTGGCCCTTCCCGAGACCTGGATGGTCTTCGGCGCTATCGCGGGCATCATCGGCAGCATCTGGCTCTTCCGCGTCGCCAAACGCACCAAGAACTGACCGCCTCCCATTGTTCTCCCCCATACATTTCCTTTGCCGCCCCTCCCGGGGCGGCCTTTTTGTGCCTGTTCCCAGGCACTCCGCGCTTCTTACTCATCCATCAGGCCGTAATAGCTGGCCACCAGGCGGATAAAATCCCCATGCCAGACCTTGGCGGTGTCCACATGACAGGGGATCTGGAGGGCGGCGCCCTGGAGGTTGTGGGTCTTTTTCCACAGCACCAGCTCGATCACCTTCAGCCGCTCCTGCCCGTTGCGGTAGTGCTCGGTGGTCTCCACCGCCCGGCGCACGGCCTCATACTCCCGCTGGCTGGTGCTGGGCAGCTCCCGGATGGCCAGGCCTTCCACCGCCCGCCCGTCTCCGCCGCCCCGGGGCATCCCGGAGTAGTCCGCCGTCAGCCGCCCCTCCCGCAGCGCGCCGTACCGCCGCCGCAGCTCCGGATAGCGCCGGATCATTCCCTTCACATAGCTCCACCAGTCGTACCTCGGTTTACTCATGTCTCCCGCTCCTCTCTCGCCGGGCAGAGTCCTCTGCCCCGGCACTTCTCCCGCGGCAGGGGGCACCGCTCCAGGCAGTAGTCGATCTTCCACTGGGGCTCGCCGCCCCGCTCCGCCCTGGCCGGTCTCTCCGCTTCCCGCCAGGGCCGCCGCCCCGGCTGGGCGTAGCAGTCCGGGTCCACCGGCCGCACGCCCCGAAATCCCATGGGGTCCCGCACGGTCCCCACCTCCTCTCTCCCGGTTTTCCACCGGGTTTTCCACAAATCCGCCCAAACGGCCTCGCGCCTCCTTTCCTCAGAAAGGAGCAGATACAGAGTCAGAGACAGACGCAGGCTCAGTATCCGCTTTTGCCGCTTTCCCAAGAACCCACTGGGTTTCTGGGCCGTCCGCCCAGCAGGCCGTTCTCCCGGTTCTTCCTCGCCCGGGCCTCGTACTTGACCCGGTTCTCGTCCAGCGCCGTCCGGATGAACCGGAACGCCATCCGCACCGCCGGGTCCTCCGGGGGCTCCTCCCCCCGCTTCTCATAGGCGAAGATGGCCTTGAACAGCGCCCCCGCCTGCGCGTCGGTGAGGAGCTTCACCGGCTCCTCCCAGTCGTGATAGAGCACAAAGCTGTTCTTCACCCGCCTCTGCCCCGCTTCTCCCGCCGGCACTGGCGGCACAGGGCCGCGCCGTCCGCCGTGGGGGCGTAGATCTCGCCCAGGCACCGCCGGCACCAGGCCCAGGGGCGTTGGTCCTGGGGGTCGCTCCAGGGCGGCGGAATCTGGCCCGCCCGTTCAAAAGTCCGTTTTATGGGACCCTTCATCTGGTATCCTCCTCTTGTAGCCGGAAACCCGCTCATCGTTTTGCACAAAATTCAACTTCTCCCTTGATTTTGGTTGAAAACCAGTAACATATGTGGTATGCTGGATGCATTGGTGTCCAGTATTTAACTGTAGTTCTCGTTTTTCAACCTCCTGCCCTCATAATAGTTCATTGTTTTCAACTTGTCTACCCATTTTTATGAATTTTGGGAACTTTGTCGGGGTGCACAAATGGAACGGGGTGATTTTGTGTTTTATGATCGGTTTCTGGAGCTCTGCCGCCGGAAGGGCGTGGTCCCCACCCGGGCCGCCGTGGAGGCCGGGATCAGCAAGTCCCTGGTGTCCAAGTGGAAGGCCAACGAGGCCAAGGAGCCTTCGCCGGAGGTGGTGCGGAAGCTCTCGGAGTATTTCGGCGTCAGCCCCTATGAGGTGCTGGAGGACCTGCCCGCCGGGCGGGGCCGCCCCACCCTGACGGAGCGGGAGCGCCGCGACGTGGCCCGGGAGGTGGAGCGCATCATGGGGGACCTGGAGAACAGCGGGGACCTGATGTTCGACGGGGTGCCCATGTCCCCGGAGGCCAGGGACTCTCTCACCGCGGCCATGAAGCTGGGCCTGGAGGCCGCCCGTCTGAGGAACAAGGAGACCTATACCCCCAAAAAGTACCGCGGGCCCAAAGAGGAGGCTTGAATGGACACGAAGGCACTCGCAAATAGAGTGGCGGCGCAGCATGGCACACGGGACCCCTTCCGCATTGCGGAGGAGCTTGGGTTCATTGTGATCCGCGCCCCGCTGGTGGAGATGCGGGGCCTGCGCCAGTATGTGAAGCGGCGCACCATTGTCTATGTCAATGCCTGCCTGGACGAGCCTCAGCAGCGCCTGGTGTGCGCCCACGAGCTGGGGCACCACTTTCTCCACCGGGGCCTCAACCGCCTGTTTATGGACCGCAACACCTGCATGGTGGCCAACAAATATGAAAACGAGGCCCACCGCTTCGCAGTGGACCTCCTGTATGACGATGCCGACCTGCGGGAGTGCGCCGAGTGGTCGGACGAGCAGGTGGCGCGGTGGATGGGGGTCCCCCTCCCTCTGGCCCGGTACCGCCGGAGCACGGTGCCGCCCCTCCCCGGGGACAAAAACCCCTTTTAAAGCCCGGCGGAATGTGTTATAATCATCTCTGCCGGTCAGGCCGCTGCCGCGGCCCACAGTTTTCCCGGCACGGCATACCGTCACCCTCAGGAAAGGAGGCGCGCCCTTGGACCACGCGGCAGTCAAGCAGATCGCGTCCAACCGCAAGGCCTACCACGACTATTTCGTGGAGGAGCAATATGAGGCCGGCATCGAGCTCTGCGGCACGGAGGTCAAGTCCATCCGCATGGGCAATGTGAACCTGAAGGACTCCTTCTGCATCATCAAGGACGGGCAGATGATGGTCCACGGCCTCCATGTGAGCCCCTATGAGAAGGGGAATATCTTCAACCGGGACCCGGTGCGCCCCCGCCGCCTGCTGATGCACAAGCGGGAGATTCTCCGGCTCTACGCCAAGGTGAAGCAGGACGGCTACGCTCTGGTGCCCCTGTCGGTCTATTTCCGCGGGCCCCACATCAAGCTGTCGGTGGGCCTGTGCAAGGGCAAAAAGCTCTACGACAAGCGCTCTGCCGCCGCCGCCCGGGACGCCAAGCGGGAGATGGACCGCACCCTGAAGGAGCGGCGCCGGTAAGATCCACGTATTCTCACTTGACACGGCATGGGGAGTGTGGTATTCTACGATACTCCCCCAACAGAAAGGAGTGTTTCCCATGGCCCAGAACCCCATTGTGACCATTGAGATGGAAAACGGCGGAAAGATGGTGGCCGAACTCTATCCCGAGGTGGCCCCCAACACCGTCAACAATTTTGTCAGCCTGGTGCAGTCCGGCTTTTATAACGGGCTCATCTTCCACCGGGTGATCCCCGGCTTCATGATTCAGGGCGGCTGTCCGGACGGCACCGGCATGGGCGGCCCCGGCTACTCCATCCGCGGAGAGTTCAGCCACAACGGCTTTTCGAACAGCCTCAAGCATGACCGGGGCGTGCTGTCCATGGCCCGGGCCATGAACCCCAACTCCGCCGGGAGCCAGTTCTTCATCATGGTGGACGAAGCCCCTCACCTGGACGGGGAGTACGCGGCCTTCGGCAAGGTGACCGAGGGCATGGATGTGGCCGACGCCATCGTGAACCAGGCCCGGGACCGCATGGACCGCCCCCGGGCGGAGCAGCGGATCAAGGCCGTCACTGTGGAGACCTTCGGTGTGGACTATCCCGCGCCGGAGAAGGTGTAAGGCGGTCCACGCCGTCAATTTTGGTTTTTCCGCCGCCAGGCGGATGAAGCAGAGCGCAGTTTGCTCCCGTTCCCACGTTACCCCGGCGAAGCCGCATTGCTGGGCTTCGCCGGGAAGAGTCGGAGCAGCGGAGCAGAGTGTATATCCGCCGTTAGGCGGATGAAACGGAGCGCAGCTTGCTCCGACGACATGGGGGCGTACCGGTTTCGACGGGGACGCGGAGGCGGGAATAGCGGGCGAAGGCGCCTGACCTTCTAAAAACGGGCACTCTTTATAAATTAAAGAACAACGATAACTGCGAACTCGTCGCGGCCTAACTAGCCCGCGACCGTTCCAACCGGAAGGCCCACGAGCCGGATTGGGGCGTCATTTGAGTGGGGACCGTGCGTGCGCACAGCTTTGAGCGCACCATGCATCATGAAGCTACCGACCCTCTGAGCGTGACGGCTCGCGCCTGGGGAAGGGAATCTTAAAAAACCGTCTGCGCCCGGAGAAGTTCCCGTTCAAACGTTTTCGGACGGGGGTTCAACTCCCCCCGCCTCCACCAATTGGACATTGGACGAACACCTACTTCTTTAACGGCGGTTTCGCTGTGAAGGTATGGCTCAGATGATGTCGTAAGCAGAAAAAGTCCGCTGAGGTCACACGACCCCAGCGGACTTTTTCACTTTTCTGCGTATTCGGAATATTTCTCAAGCCATTCCTTGTAAAACGCCTGTCCCTCCTCACTTTCGTGGAAACGGCGGATTTCCGGAATGATGTATCGTGCAAAGGCATCCAAAACTTCTTTCGGTATATCCACATCATATTTATTTTTCTTTTTGTCCATATGTGCCTTTCTGCCATCTATGCGCCCCTGGGCTCGCCTGGGAGCCGTTTATCCTTTATCATGGGAAAAGATATACCCCACAGCGTTTGCGTCGCTTGTGGGGCACAAATTATCCGATTTTCGACCTTTATCCTGACGGTAATTCGCCGTCTTCCTTCGGTTGTATCAGCTTTGCATTGGAAGGGTAATTGAGCGTAATCATCGCAGGTTTACCAAGACCTTGCTTTCGACGGCAGATTAATCCACTGGATTCCAACTGTTGAAATATCCGCGTGACGCTTTGCCGGCTGCGGTGCAACTTCTTCTGTGCCTGTTCCACGGTGAAGTAAAGACGTATCGTGCCGTCCTCTTCGGTATAGCCATTAACCTTGGAAATACTGGCTCTGTCCAGCATAAGTGCGTACAACACCTTCGCATCGTTGGTAAGCTCTGCAAAGCAATCCTCCATGAGAAAACGAGGAAAAGGTATGTACGATGCCGATAGGCTCTCTACGGTAAATCTGAAAAACACCTGCTTCATGTGACCTCCTATCCAATCAATCCCATCAGGTGTATTGATTGGATTGATGGATGACTTTATTGAGAGTTAATTTATTTCTTATTGATTAGAGGATGAATTCCATACTCGATGACCGTTCGGAAATCCACGGTCCGGAAATCCGGTTATGGTACGGTCTTGAGCGTCAGGCGATCCACGGTCTGAAAAACCGTCGACGGGAAATCCATACACGGATAATCCCGTTGTGGTCATAATTCCGCCCTTTGCGACTGTTTGAGTAGTTCCCAAATTTCACACTGTTTCGCTTTCAACCCGACAATATCATCCTTATAGAAATGCCCGGTCTGATTGATACGGCGGCAGATCTGATTGATGTTTCCGGCAACGCGGCTGACGGCAGCAGCCAGTTTCTTTTGCTCGGTGCAATCCACTTTGATGATATAGCCGTCGATCGCCATCTTACGAAGATAGGCTCCCATGTTTTTGGTGCCAAGCTGCTCCATCTTTCTCTGGATAAGTTGATGTTCCTGCGCGGTAACACGGAACTCAATGCGGACTGGTCTGGTGCGATTTTTCATCATTCAATTCCCCCTATGTGAGTAATTCTGGAAATAAAAAGCGCCCTCGTTTTTTTCAAACCGAGAGCGCGTGATAACGAAGATGATTCAGTTTTTAGAGAATAGCAAGCACATCCGGTGTCTGTACACCCAGAAATTTTTGTTTGTTGGGAGTATCCCAAGCCCTTTACTCTGTGTTGACTATCGTCATAATTTAATTGCAAATATTTTTCGAATGTTCTTTGAGATGCATTGACTATGATCGTAATTATGAGTATAATATTATTGAGTTATTGCGACGAGGTGTTTGAATGGATTATATTGCTGAACTCACTGCCATTGCCAAGGAGCATGGCGGCATTATTGAAACAAAAATCGCAGCGCAGTATGGCATCTCAAAAGCCATGCTCTACAAGCTGTGCAAAGAAGATAAAATCCATCGCATTGTAAAAGGACAGTATATCCTTCCCGATGATATGGAAGATGAACTCCTGTCAATAAGCAAGCGTTCAACACAGATCATATTCTCTCATGAAACAGCTCTTTTCTTACATGGCATCTCGGACAGAACACCCTTTGAACACACAATCACTGCACCGTCCGGATGCATTCCTTCTGCGGCGATCAAAGCAGAGTGCAAGGTGTACTACATCAAGCCGGAGCTGTTTGATCTCGGCAAGACTGAGCTGAAAACACCTGCCGGTAATCTCGTTCCCTGCTACGATCTGGAACGCACTATTTGTGATGTGATCCGTAGCCGTAATAAGCTCGGGATAGAAACCTTTTTGGCAGCACTGAAACTGTACGCTGCCAATTCCAAGAAGGATTTGAATAAGCTCAATTCTTACGCGAAGAAGATGCGTGTGGCGAACGTCCTGCGGCAGTATTTGGAGGTGCTTCTGTGAGCAAAGCAATGAGTCTAAAAGCGAAGATCCGCAACATTGCCAAGAAGAAAAATATCCCGGCTCAGGTGATCTTGCAGAACTATATGTTTGAGCGGCTGCTTGTCCGTCTTTCTGTGTCGGAGTATAAAGAGAAGTTCGTTCTGAAGGGCGGTATGCTGGTGGCAGCCATCGTTGGTCTGGACAACAGGGCAACGATGGACTTGGATACCACATTGAAAAACCTGCCCCTCACACCGGATGCGATTCGCAGTGCATTGGAGCAGGTTTGTGTCATTCCCTTTGACGATGGCGTGGTATTCGAGATTGGACCCATCACTCCCATCCGGGAGGACGACATTTACGGTGGCTATCGGGTCATGCTGAACGCCAGGTTTGATACGCTGCTGACCCCGATGAGTATTGACGTGTCCACCGGTGATGCCATCACGCCTCACGCGGTGCAGTACAACTTTTCCGAGATTTTTGATGATGAGAAGTCCTACGAGCTGTGGGCATACAACATTGAAACTGTCATGGCAGAGAAGGTGGAACCCATCCTGCGGCGTGGTGTGTTCAATACCCGCCCCAGAGATTTCTACGATGCATACATATTGACCACAACACAGAAATTTGATAAAGCCGTGTTTGCTGAGGCGCTGCGTGCAACGGCCAAGCATCGCGGCACTGCGGAGCAGATCGTAGATGTCCCCGGGATCCTGTATAACATTGAGGAAAGCCCGGAACTCCGTGCCATGTGGGATAAATACCGCAAGCAGTTCGCATACGCGCAGGATATTACCTACGAGCAGATTATGAATGCGGTGAGGGCTTTGGTTGGGTAGTTATTTTCAGCGACCCGGACTCGAAATCGTGGGGCGTATTCCACCTCAGGGGTGCGAATGGGCGCACTACACCCTTGGTTTACAACGCTTCCTGAATCGTCTATTCGACAGACTATGACAAACCAGGACACAATTCAACATGACAACTCCTTTTGATTCTTGGAAAGGCATTCCCGACAATAGCTGCATGGAGTTTTATCATGCCTACACTGAATAAAATATTTGACAAGTGCGGTGTTGCACTTTATCAAAACGAAAGCCTTGATCTTGATCATTATTATCCAGAACCATATCAAGACGAAGGCGATGAAATCAAAGTAATCGGAAAACCGTTTGAAACTGACGAGTCCAAGAAAATCAGGAAATATGATCTCTTTGTTGAAGATCGTAACTTTTCTAATTTTTCGTTCTTTATGGACGGGTCTCGACGAACATATAAGATAGGCGATATTGTAATTGACGGCAAAAAGATTTATCCGGTTGTCGTTGCGCAAATCAGAGCTGGTTGCACGGAAAGAGACAGTCAAAAAAAGCTTCATTCATTCCAGAGTATCCAGCGGAAAAATCTTTTGCTGTTGAGCGATAAAGTCAATACAGTGGACTTTATGGAAATCCAGCAGCGTATCACCCGGACAAAGGTTGCACGAGAAATGGCTCTTGAAGTGGTCAATTACCGCTTTGAACCGGAAAAGCACAATATTCCTGTTAATGCTGCAATCGCAAAGGCTAACACCATGATGCATGATATGGAAATAGGCATTCTTTCAAATATGGTCAAATCTGGTGCGTTAGACACAGACCGCATGCTGGTGGTAGACGGACCACTTCAATTTCTCCGTCAGGATACTGGAAAAAACGAGTTTGCTGACCTGTTCTACAATGTGATCGGTGTTTCCAAGAGTTTCAATCCGATGCTCCCCACATCCAGCAAATCCAAACGCGGAGGAACACAAATTGGTGCAGAGCTCTTAAAACTTGAATATGGAGAACGCACCCCTGTGTTCCTGAAAGAAAATGATCGCGGCCGGAGATTTGGAGTGTGGTATTTAAGAATACGTCCCAAAAACAGAGTATCAAATCCTCTCGAAGGAATCATCAAAATTGAGAAGATGGCATTAGAGGATAATTACGACAGCGGAATTCCAACAGATGTTGTTGATACAATTTCGTTGTCATTGCTCAATGAGTGTTCGCCTACTTGCTATGGACGTGATGAACGGTGGGCAAGTCATCTATACCCGGTGTATCTGACAGAAACGCTTATCAAATCTACCTTTGAAAGTGATTTAGTGTTTATCAATAATTTTAAACGTGATTTTCGGTAATAAGGAGATAGAAAAATGAGTACACGAAAACTGATTGGCAAAGTATCTGCCACAGAAAAGAACCCTTCATCCTGTGATGAGTTCCAATTTTGGCTGTCTGACGATACAATTCTGAGTCCGTTCGACATTGTCCTCGTGCATAACAAAACGGACGATTCAATCACATATGGCGTTGTCCAGGACATTTTCCATATTACAGATGGTGCGGGGCATATCAGCAACTACGTTTCCTCCGATTTCGGCAATGTGGATATTGCCCCCATGACAAGACGTCTGTCTCTTTCCTATGCCAAAGTGTCTGTCATTCATAACACCAAAGAAAACTTCATGCCGGTATTCGAAGGATCCGCTGTATATACGGCGGATGAAGATGATATTCAAGTCGCACTTGGACTTGATAATATTGATGAAAAAACTGCTATTCCCGCAGGTCTTATGAAAGCAGGAAACAATGTCTCTGTTCCGATCAAATACAATGGAGATTTCCTGATCGGTCCGGAGGGAGCGCACATGAACATTTCTGGTATTTCTGGTTTAGCGACAAAGACCAGCTATGTCATGTTCCTCTTGAAAGCAATTCAGCATAAATGTAAGGATGATGTTGCCATCATTGTAATGAATGTCAAGGGTGACGATTTACTTCATGTGCATCAGCCAAATGAGAAGATTACGGAGACGCAACGTCAAGACTGGGATGATCTGGGCATACCGTGTACGCCGTTTGAGAATGTAAAATATCTGTACCCTTATAGACAGCAAAAGGACAAGCTGTATGCAAATACCGCATTGCCTACTGAGGATTTAGCGGAACAATTTGCCACAAATCAAGCGGCAAATTTTGTCTACACATTTGAACATGATATCAATAAAGTAGATATGCTATTTGCCAATGTAGATGATCCCAACTATACAATCGAGTCCATTCTGAACTATATTGATTACGGTCCTGAGTTTAAGGGCGATTTGAGTTGGGCTAATTTTAAAGAAGTTTTGAAAGAGTTTTGTAGCAAAGGAAGCACTAAGAAAGATAACTCCAGCATCTTGATTCAATCATGGCAACGATTCCGCCGTCTCATTAACAATTCCATTAACGATGATATTTTTGTTAATGCAAAGTCAAGCAAGAAAGAACAGCATCAGGTATATCTTTCTGACGAAGTGCTGAACATCAACGGCGGAGAAATGATGGTTGTAGATATTGCGGGACTCACGGAGCAGCTTCAATGTCTTGTTTTTGGGGATATTATTCGGTCTGTCTATTCTTTGAAGCACGGAGACTTTGATCAGGAGGATCGTATCAGCGATAAGCCGGTTCCCAAGAAAATCATTATTTTTGTGGATGAGCTGAATAAATACGCCCCCTCTACTTCCAGCAAAAACTCGCCCCTCCTCGCAAACTTGTTGGATATTACAGAACGGGGACGCTCTGAGGGTGTGATCCTGTTTTCCGCAGAGCAGTTTAGAAGCGCGATTCACGATCGTATCAAAGGAAATTGTGGAACAAATATTTATGGACGTACCAATGCCATTGAGGTATCCCGTCCTGATTACAAATTTGTTCCGTCTGTATATGCCAATATGATGACCCGCTTGAAAAAGGGTGATCTGATTGTGCATCACCCTGTATTTAAGACGCTGTTGAAAATCCAATTCCCGTTTCCGTCCTACAATCAAGGAGGTAGCAAATAATGAGCGAGCCTATTGCCGGAAAATTCCTTCTGGAAATATTGACAAAAGGAATGTATTCCAATCCTATGCACGTTTATCGCGAATACATTCAGAATTCTTCTGACTCTATCGACAGGGCGATAGAGTCGGGCATTTTGCAAGCGACCGAAGCTGAGATACATATTTTCATTGATGATAAGGAACGCAATATTGTTATCAGAGATAATGGTCTTGGAATACCTCTTGATATTGCAAAGACAAAACTAATGAATGTTGGTGCATCTGATAAAGATGGCGTGACAGAACGCGGTTTTCGCGGCATCGGACGATTAGGCGGACTTGCATATGCAGAGAAAGTGCAATTTATCACCTCTGCTGTTGGAGACTCCGCAAAAACCATAATGACTTGTGACTGTGTTCGAATGCAGCAACTGCTTCAAAAATCGAACACTGAAACATCAGACATCATGGAAACCTTCAAAGCGATCAGTACTTTTGAAGAAGAACCAGAAGAAGCTGGAAAACATTATTTTGAAGTACGCCTAATCGGTGTCCCAAGGGAATCTGGTTTATTAGACGAAAATGATGCTATCCGCTATCTTGCAGAAACTGCGCCAATTGATTTTGATAGTCAGCAGTTCGTTCAGGCAAGAAAGATCCGGGAACATTTTATAGAAAAGGGTTTCCCGATCACCTGTTATAAAATCCTTCGCGGCGCACGTAGAAAGCCAATCTATAAACTGTATTCTCGTAGTATGTCAACTGGAAAGCAGGAGCGAACAAAAACAAAGGACTATGTTCGCGATGTTGAGTTTGTTTATCAAGAAGCATTAGATGGTAGTCCACTATACATTGGGTGGATAGCAATTACTGATTTTTCCGGAAGCATTAGCGATGAAGCAGTTCAAGGAATTAGATTCAGAAAAGGGAATATTCTTGTTGGGGATAATTCCACTTTTGCAAAATTCTTTCCGTTGTCTGCATTGGAAGCATCTCGTGCAAATAAGTGTTTTGCCGGTGAGATACATGTGCTCCATAATGATTTAGTCCCGAACTCCCAGAGAGACGACTTTGAGCCAAGCGCAGTCTATAATGAAATGAAAAAAGCACTGTCTGAATGGGCGGGGAGAATAAACAAAAAATATCGTCGCGGAACATCGGAGGCGACTTCTGCGCTTCGCAACCTGACGAAATTGAATGAAGAGCAGAGGGAATTGGAAAAAAAAATCGACTCCGGTGCAATTACCTCCGACGAAAAAAGGGAGCAAATCGCTGAACGCCTCGAAAAAATCGCCCGCACTCGTGAAAAGGATGAAAAAACTGTCCGAAAAGCATTAGAGCGCGGTACATTTGATGATGAGCGTAAGGAAGCGGTGGAAAAAGCCCTTTCTCAGGCGGAAACTGCAACAAAAAAAGTAACTGCATTGAACACGAAAATTGTAAATGCGGGATATGCAACAAAAAATGATTTGCCTTCTTCGTACAGCCGTGATGAACGCAAGTTGTACCAGCGCATTATCTCTGTGATTGACACCTACTTCACGGACGATCCCAAGACAGCCGAGGCATTGCGCGAGAAGATAAAATCGGAGCTGAGCGTGAAGAAAAAATGAGAGTATTATTAGTAGAACCAAAGTATAAAAACAAGTATCCGCCAATGGGTTTGATGAAGATAAGCACTTACCACAAAATACTTGGGGATGAAGTACACTTTGTCAAAGGGACAAATCCGAGCATTGACGCGGAAGTATGGGACAGAATTTATGTAACAACGCTGTTTACCTTTGATTTCGCAATATCTGTCGAAACAATCAATCACTATATGCGCCTTGTTGATGATGTTGATTCGCTGTATGTCGGCGGCATTATGGCATCGCTTATGCCCGATAAGATTATTGAAGCTACCGGCATCGAACGCTCACACATTCTGACAGGGTTGTTTACAGATACTTCCGTTGTAGGTGACCATAATAACATCAATGTAGACCAGCTGCCTCTTGATTACGATATTCTGGAAGAAACCGATTATGAATATCCAGCAGGAGATAACTATTTTGCCTATACGACGCGCGGTTGCCCTAACCATTGTTCCTTCTGCGCAGTCCCGATTTTGGAACCGGATTTCCACGTCACCAACAATATCATTGAACAAATCAATACGATTGATCGAAAGTACGGTCCCAAGCAGCATCTTCTTCTATTGGACAATAATGTGCTGAATACCCCCAATCTTGAAGCGTTAGTTGACGATCTATGCGCCGCAGGATTTGGACGAGGTGCAAAATATGTTGATCCGGGTGCCTACAATGTTGTTATGATGCGGTATCATAATGGAGATCGTGCTGATTTTCTCGACAAAAAGATGATGGCATATTTGGAGAAATTCAAAAAGCGCATTAAATCTGCGGAAATGCTTGATACATTCCTTCAAATTGTTATCGAGGCAGAAGATGCAGAGAACTATGCCGAGTATATGCTTGAGCACGAAGCTGAAATGTCGCCGATTATTGAGAAATATCGCAATAAAACGGCGAAGGCACGTTATTTGGATTTCAACCAAGGTGTTGATGGTAGAAAGATCAATGACGATAACATGACTCAGCTCGCTCGTCTTGCGATCAGGCCACTTCGAATTGCCTTTGATGATATTAAGCTGAAAGACAAATATTGTGCTGCCGTTCGTACCGCTCACAAACACGGGATAAAAGAGATTTCTAACTATATCCTTTTCAATTATAAGGATAAGCCGGAAGATCTCTATGAACGCTTGCGTATCAATATTGAGTTGAACAGAGAGCTTGGTATTCAGATTTTTTCGTTCCCTATGAAGTATTCACCCATTGATCGAACTGACAGAGATTTCATCGGTACGAATTGGACAAAAAAATCCATCCGGGCAATATCCGCTATTCTGCAAGTTACAAAAGGCGTCGTAGCCGCTGGGTCAGACTTCTTTTACAAAGCATTTGGCAGTTCTCTCGACGAATACCTTGAATTGCTGGCGATGCCTCGTGAGTTGATTATGTTCCGATACCATTTTGAAGAGAATGGAACAACTGCACAGTGGCAGAAACTATATAGGGCGCTGAGCGAGGAACAGAAGAAAGAACTTATGATATTTGTTTCTCATACGGTTTCTGAACTGAGAATATTGCCCTGTCCTGAACAATTTAAGAAAATACTCCCGTTTTACCTTATCAAGTATAATGGGAAAACGGAGCAACTCTCAGACGATGCTGTTCAGCTTTCCTTTATGGATGACAGTGATGTTGTAATTGAAGAAGAATAAATGTATCAAAACGGTTGATGATCTATTAACCTCAAAAATTCACACAAAAGTTTCAAAATCCGGGTTGACTATATCCCGGATTTTGATTATACTATTATCAACCCAAAAAGGAGGTTGTTTTCAATGAAACAACTGGGTAACAGACTGCGCACTCTGCGTGAAGGTCTCGGCATCTCCCAAGCGAAGTTTGCCGAGATTATCGGCTCCACGCAGTCAAGTATCAACCGCTACGAGAATGGACAAGCCACTCCCACTGTAGAGCTTTTGCGAAAATATGCGGACTATTTCGATGTGTCGATGGACTACATCTTCGCTCGCTGCGATGAGCCGCAAGGCAAGCTGTATCAAGCAAAGCCTCCGGTGGAAAATAACCCGGAACTCGCAAAGTTTGTGGAGATGTGCTTTGATCCGGAATCGCCCATGCACGACAGATTGAAAGCCACTCTGATTGAAATGGTAACGGGGAAAGCCGATGGCTGACACACGAATCAAAAACCGGAAAGGGGGTTGCGGATAGATGAATGTTGTAATCTACGCGCGTTTCTCAAGTCACAGCCAGACCGAACAATCCATTGAAGGTCAGCTCAAGGTCTGCAACGAATATGCTGCTGCCAATAACTATGTTGTCGTTGGCGAATACATAGACCGCGCACAGAGCGGTACAACAGACAATCGTACCGAATTTCAACGTATGATCGCCGACAGCGACCGCCATACTTTTGAAGGTGTTCTCGTTTATCAGCTCGACCGCTTTGCTCGTAATCGCTATGACAGTGCTATTAACAAGGCAAAACTGAAAAAGAACGGTGTGCGCGTTTTATCTGCAAAAGAAAATATCTCGGACGATGCCTCTGGTATTCTCGTTGAAGGTGTTTTGGAGAGCATGGCGGAGTATTATTCCGTGGAGCTTTCTCAGAAAATCCATCGCGGTATGCAGATCAATGCACAGAAGTGTTTGTCCAACGGCAGCAACCCCGGACTGGGATATAAAGTGGATTCCGAACGGAGGTTTTATGTGGATGAGGACGAAGCGAAGATCGTTCGCGAGATCTTCCATCGCTACGCCTCCGGTGAAACAGTTGCCGATATCATCCGCGACCTGAACAGCCGTAAGATCACAACTTCTCTGGGACGTGAGTTCAACAAAAACAGCTTGCATCGCCTATTGAGAAACAGACGTTACATCGGAATGTATATCTACAAAGGCGAGGAAACACCAGGTGGCATGCCGCAGATCGTCGATGACGGCTTGTTTGAGCGGGTGCAGAATATTCTCGACCGAAACAAAGCTGCTCCTGCCCGTTCCAGAGGTAAGCAGGAATACCTCCTTACCACCAAACTGTTCTGTGGTCATTGCAAAGAAATGATGACAGGTTGCACCGGTACTGGCAAACACGGCAACAAATATCACTACTACATCTGCAACGGAGCTAAGAAAAAAGTCTGTGACAAGAAGACTATCCAAAAGGCTCTGATTGAAGAACGTGTCGTGCAGGCTTGCTCCGAATTGCTTACCGAAGAGAAGGTCAAATATATTGCCGATCAGGTTTATGCCGCTTGCAAAAATGACGGTGATTTACTGTCCGTGAAGAGACTGAAAGCTGCTTTGAAAGAAGCAGATTCTGCCATTGAAAACCTCTGGGTTGCGCTGGAAAAGGGACAGTCGGTCGACATGATTACCGAGCGTATCCACAAGCGAGAGGCAGAAAAAAAGGAACTGGAAAAGCAGCTCGCCATTGAGATCAAAAAACAGAGCGGCATGGAATACTCAGTCATTCTTTCCTTTCTCGATTACCTCCGTATGCTGCCGAATGATAATGAGTACAAGCGCAGAGCATTGGTCAACATTTTCATCAATGCCATCTATCTCTACGACGGATATTTCACGATGATCCTGAACGCGGGCAACCGTCCGCTCAGCATTGAAAATATCCCGCTGGACGATATCGAAAAGACCTTTGAAAACGATGATGTAGGGTGTTCGTCTAACTCGCAGTTGGTTGCGGATGCTCCACCAAAATAAGACCTCTGTAGCCACAACGGTTACAGAGGTCTTTTCTTACTCCTGCAATCGATGCGAGGTTTTTACAGGTGCCATTTTGTATTTTAGATTGACACAAAGCGCAATAAAAAATCACAGAAAATGGACACGTTTTTGCACACAGGATTTCCTCCACCCCCCAAATATGGGTCGACCTTGAGCACATCAAGCGTTCCATGCATGGGGAGACGAATCACCCTATCCGGACGTGGAATGTGAGGACGCTGGTGAGATGCGGAGAATGGAAAAAGGCCCCCGCCACCCAATATGGATGGCGGGGGCCTTTTCATTTCTTACCTAGCTGGTCATAGAGCGCGTTACCCTGTGGACCGATGAGCGCCCGCAGGGCGGCTTTTTCGTGCAACCGTGAAATATCGGTTTTAACCGTCCCTTCCAAAAGAGAGCCGGACCAGCCTTCCAAAGATAAACTTCTTGACAAACGAAGGCAGGCAGTCCCGCGGGGGAACCGTCCCTCACAGCAGTTGAAATTCCACCAACTCCACCGTCCGCTCCATCTCATCCCCGGTCAGGCCTCTGCCGTCCAGCGTCATCTCGCCGAGCTGGTTGTCATAGGGATCCCAGCGCACCTCCGGGTCAGGGGGCGTCAGGGGGGCCAGACAGGCCCGGTTGGCCACCATCCGCCAGGGGTCCAGGCTGCCGAAATAGTGCGCCCGCCGCTGGTCCTCCCCCTTCCGCCGAGCAGAAGAGCCGAAGGAACAGTCGCACCACAGCCAGCCGTAGGGCTGGACGTAGAACTGGGCCCAGTCGTGGGGGCCTACATGGTCTGGCCGGACCGACAGGCCGCTCTCCCATCGGGCGGGCACGCCTGCGATGCGGCACAGGGCAATGAAGAGCAGGGCCATCACGCCGCAGTCCCCCCGCAGCTCCCGGGCGCAGTAGTCGGCGATGGGGGGCAGCTGCAGGTAAGCGGGCTGGTAGCGGTAGTCCACATGGCCCGTCACATAGTCATAGATGGCCGCCGCCTTTTCCACCGGCCCCCGGCATCCCGCCGTAAGCCGCGCCGCCAGCGCCCGCAGATAAGGGGTGAAGGCCAGGTGGGGCGTCTCCTCCCCGGTGTCGAAGTCGGGCTGGACCGGGTCGGGCGTGAGGGACGCGGGGGAAACGTAGTCGGCCCGGTAGCAGTAACGGTATGTCACGGAGAAGTCCCCCCGCTCCCGGCTCTTCCACCAGACGGTCCGCTGAGGCGCGTCCCCCGGGGCGCACACCCCGCCGGGGGTCATCTCCAGAAAGTCGAGCCCGCTCTGCTGGGGGCACGCCAGGGGGATGGGAAGCCACGCCTGGACCTCCCTGCCCGCCGGCGCCTGCTTGGAGCGGATGGCGGCCCGCAGGGTGATGACGGCAGTAAGACTCCCCTCCGCCTCCATCCGCGCCAGGATCTGGTTTCGCAGGGTGTTGTCCTCTGCCTCGGGCGCGAGGCCCACCGCCTCCTTGGGATAGATGCGCAGGGAGTCCACAAAGTCCTCGTGGAGGCGCATCTCCCCATTGATGTACCGCCAGTCTGCCCGGCCGGCGTCCACCAGGGCGTCGAACTGCCCGTCGGTGATGTCCTTCCACTCCCGGCGCAGCAACTCCAGCGCCTGGACGCGGGGATAGGGGTAGTCCCGGGGGAGACGCTGGAGCCGCACCCGCTCGCACCGCAGGCGGGCGGCCAGCTCCGGTTCGCAGTCCCCCGCCAGACGGGCTTCGACCCGCCGCAGCGCCCCGGATAGGTCCCCCGCGGCCTTGCGCCGGGCGATGTCGCCGGGCAGGTCCACGCACAGATAGCGGAAATCCTCGTTTTTGGTCATGACGACGCCTCCATTTCTTGCACTGCGCGATGCGCTCGGCTCTATTATATCACAGGACGCCGCGCCGTCACAATCCCGTCCTCCGGCGGGGACGGTCCCGTCAGTGTGTTCCGTCCGCCACCCCTATGGTGAGCAGCAGGTTGGCAAAGGTCCGCCCCTCTCCCGTGGAGACGGCCAGACGCACCCCCGGCTCACAGCAGGCGTCGTAAAACGCATAGCGCCCCAGGCCCTGAAGCTCCATGCCCCCCAGCATCTGCCGGAACACGCCGAAAATCTCCGGCGTGGAGCCGTCCTCCGGGTCCATGACCTCCGCCTTTTCCACGCGGACCACGGTTTGCAGGACCGCCAGCACGTCGGTGACGGTGGGCAGGCCGGGCGTCAGCCCCAGATAGACCTTCTCCGCGCCGCCGGAGCGGGAGGCCAGGGGGTAATTCCCGTCGGCGATGAGGACCTTGTCCCCGTGGCCGCATAAGGAGAGGACCCGCATCAGGTCCGGGTGGATACACGCGCCCGTAAGCATTTTCAGTTCTCTCCTTCCCGCAGTTGGCCCAGCTTTCCGCCGGGGTGACAGCGCACATAATCGGCCGGCGTCTGTCCGCAGTCCGCCTGGAGTGCCACGGACAGGGCCTGCAAGGTGAGCAGCTCCGCCAGGATGGAGTTGCGGGGCGCCCGGTTGAGGGGCCCTCCCTCCTCCCCCACCCCGGCAAAGAGGTGGAGGTCGCTGTTCCGGGCCAGCCAGGAGCCCGGATCTCCGGTGACCCCGATGACCTTGCAGCCGTTGTTCTTCACGGCGATCACTGTGGCCTTCAGCTCGGCGGTCTCCCCCGAGTTGGAGATGCAGATGACCACATCTCCGGCCACCAGTTGGCCGCAGGAACCATGTACGGCCTCTGTACCGTGGAGGAAGTAGGCGGGGGTCCCGGTGGAGGACAGCAGGGAGGCCATATAGCCGGCCACATGGCCCGGCTTTCCGATGCCGGTGACGTGGACCCGTCCGCCCCCCCGACGGCTCTCCCGAATCATCTGGACGGCCGCCTTATAGTCGTCCGCCTCCAGCCCCTCCAGGAAGGCGTTCAGCTCCCTTCCGGCGGCGGTCAAAAAATGCGCCACCGCCTGTCTGCTCTCTGGTTTCATGGCGTTCACTCCTTTTTTCTTATTGCAGGGCGTCCAGCTCGGCGGGGTCAAAGCCGCCGTAGCCCCGCTCCCGGAGCAGGGCCTGGACCTCCGCCGCGGTGGGCAGGCTGGGGATGGCCCCTATACGGGTGACGGTGATGGCCGCCGTATGGCTGGCGAAGGCCAGGGCCTCCCCCTGGGGCAGCCCCGCGCACACGCCGGTGCAGAAGGCCGCCACAAAGGAGTCCCCCGCCGCCGTGGGGTCCGCCACATGGGGCATCCGCACGCAGGGCGTTTCATGGATGCCCTCCGCCCCCGCCGCCACAGAGCCGTTCTCTCCCAGGGTGATGATGAGGTGCTCCACCCCCTTCTTTCGGAAGGCGGCGGCCACCGCCGCCACGTCCTCCCGGCAGACGCCCTGCGCGTCCGTTCGGATTGGGTGCCCGGCGATGAGGGCGGCCTCGTGCTCGTTGGGGGAGAGGTAAGTGGCGCAGGAGAGCAGCTTCGGTGAGATGGGGGCCGCCGGGGCCGGATTTACCATAACGGGCACCCCGGCGTCCCGGGCCCATTCCGCCGCCGTCTCTATGACCTCCATGGGCAACTCGAACTGCATCATCAGCATGTCGTAGCACCCGATCTCCTCCCGCAGCCAGGCGATATCCTCCACCTTCATTGTATAATTGGCCCCCGGGCATACCGTGATGCGGTTCTGTGCCCCGTGCTCCGTCACCTCCAGGAGGATGTGGCCCACACCGGAGGACTCCGCCGGGTCCACGGACACGTGGGACACATCCACGCCCGCCGCCCGTGCCGCGTCGGTCATGATCCGCCCGAAGGCGTCGTCCCCCACCCGGCCCGCCATGGTCACATGGGCCCCCAGGCGGGCGCACTGTACGGCCTGATTCACCCCCTTGCCGCCGGGCGCGGTGGTGACTTTCTTTCCGATGACGGTCTCTCCTGCGTTGGGCGCCCGCTCGGCAGAGGCGATGAGATCCATCATAAAGCTGCCGACCACCAGGATACGCGGTTTTTTCAGCATGACTGATTTCCTCCCTGCGTCTTTCTGTAGTTGTCTTTATCATATAATATCGTCTGATATCCTATCTTGATTCCTCTCGGTCCGCCCCTCACCTGCCGCCGGACTGCGGGCGCGAACCCTTGCGCCAAACCTTTTTCTGCGATTTTCTCCCCCCGCGCCCTTTTCAAATTCGGTTTCTATGGTATAATAAAACCAATTTAGAACGGTATGACGTCATCATATTTCTGAAGGGGGTATTTTCATGGATAAGCCGGAGCCGAGTCCGATCAAGGCCATCACCAGAGTGTCGATTACCGATTCCGTCGTAGACCGCATCCGCGAAATGATCGAGTCCGGAGCCTATGAGGTGGGGGAAAAGCTGCCCACCGAGGCCAAACTGTGTGAAATGCTCTCCGTGAGCCGCACCAGCGTGCGGGAGGCCACCCGCGTGCTTCAGACCCTGGGCTACGTGACTCTGGTGCCGGGCAAGGGGGCCTTCTTGGCCGACCTCAAGCCCTCCGACGGCGGGGAGGAGAACTGGTTCGACGTGGAGAACGTGCAGTTCTATGACTTCATGGAGGTGCGCATGGCCATCGAGACCCTGGCCGTCCGCCTTTCGGTGGAGCGGGCCACGCCCAAGCAGATCCGGGCCCTGGAGAAGATCCACGCCGCCTTTCTGGAGGCCAACGAGAAGCAGGACGGCCTCCAGCTCATCATGCTGGACGAGCAATTCCACACCAAGATCATCGAGTACACCAACAATCCCCTGCTCATCAACATCAACAAGCAGCTTCTGGAGTGCTTCCGGGTCTACCGGAGCAGCTCCTTCATGAACAACGCGGTCTATCAGAACGCGGTGGGGCCCCACTCCCGGATTCTGCTGTGCTTCCAGACCCATAACGTGAGCCAGGCGGTGGAGGAGATGCGCCGACATCTGGAGATCACAACGCTGGATATGAAAACCATCCACAGCGGGCAGGAGTCCTGAGGGGCCCTGCCCGCCCGCCATGTCCGGGGACATAAGGCAAACAGGAGCGCCCGCCCGATCATCCATGGATGCGGTTGGCGCTCCTGTTTTGATTGTCGGGCCGATCCGTCTTGTCCGCCCCAGGGGCCCCCGGGCTTAGTTCAGCTTGCCGATCTCCCGAAGAATGGCGGTGGTGACGGCCATCTCCTCCTCGGTGGCGGGCGCCAGGGGGCTGCGCGCGGGCCCGAGGTGGATGCCGGTGACCAGCTCGATGGCGGGGCGGAGAATGGAGTTGGGCAGGATGCGGCCGTTCTGGCCGGTGGACTTGCAGAAGCGGTAGATGGGCACGAAGAGCTCCTTGGCCCGCTGGTTGTCGCCCTCGGCGAAGGCCTTGAAGATGGCCCGGATCTCGTGGCCGAAGATGTGGGCGCCGCCGCTGACCAGACCCATGGCGCCCTGGACGATGGTGGGCAGGAGCATCACGTCGTCGCCGTTGTAGATGGCAAAGTCGGGATCCACGTCCTGGGTGGCCAGGAAGAAGTCGGTGACTTGGGTGGGGTTGATGCCGGCCTCGTCCTTGACGCCCACGATGTTGGGGAGGGCGGCCAGGCGGCGGACCGTCTCGGCCTCCAGGTTCACGCCCACAAAGATGGGGATGTTGTAGAGCATGATGTCGGCTTTGGTGGCCTCGGCCAGGGCCTTGAAGTGGCGGTACAGGCCCTCCTGGGTGGGCTTGTTGTAGAAGGGGCAGACCACCAGGCAGGTCTCGATGCCCAAATCCACCGCCTTGTTGGTCAGGGCGATGGTCTCCTTGGTGGAGGCGCAACCGGTGCCGGCGATAACGGGCTTGCGCCCGGCGGCGGTCTTGACGGCGGTCTCCATCAGCTTCACCCGCTCGTCAAAGGTGAGCAGGCTGGCCTCGCCGGTGGTGCCGGTGACGATGAGGGAATCGCACAGGTCGTTTTGAATGAGGTACTCGATGAGTTCGGCATACTTGCCGTAGTCCACCTCTTCGTTGGCGTCATAGGGGGTGATGAGGGGCAGCAGGATCTGGCCGTACTTTTCCACAAACTGATTCATGACTTGTTTCCTCCAAATGATTCTATTTTCTGTTGTTTGATAGGACCCCTCCGGGGGCGCTCAGCCGGCAAAGGCGCTGCGGATGGCCGCCTTCTCCTCCTCGGGCAGGTAGGTGATGGGGCTCCGGCAGTAGCCGCAGTCCCGGCCCAGCACCTTGAGGGCGTACTTCAGGCGGATGGGGAACTGATTGCCGCCCAGGCACTGCCACTTCTGATAGAGGGACTGCTGGATGGCCAGGCCCCGCTGGTGGTCGCCGTTCCGGGCGCACTCCCACATCTCCACGCACTCGGCGGGGAATACGGAGAGGATGGCGGAGATGGCCCCCCTGGCCCCCAGGTCGAAGCAGGAGTAGATCATATCGTCGGTGGCCGCGTACACCCTGCCCCGGCCGGCCGTCTCCATGATGTCGGCGTAGAGGGCCTGGATGCCGCCCACGCTCTGCTTGATGCCCATGACGTGCTCGGTCTCATCCAGCAGGCGGTGGAAGAGGGCGGGGGAGATGGTGTTCTGCGGGATCACGTTGTAGATGATGACGGGCAGCCCCACCTCCCTGGAGATGGTGCTGTAAAAACTGAACATGCCTTCGGCGTTGGGCACCAGGACGTTGTAGGCGGTGGGGGTCACCATGATGGCGTCGGCCCCGGCCTCCCTGGCCCGCAGTCCGGTGGCCACCGCGTCCCGGGTGCTCATCCGCATGACGCCGCACACCAGGGTCTGCTCCGGGCCGACGAACTCCCGGCCGATCTCCAGCATCCGGCACAGCTCGTCGTCGTGGAGGGTGGGGCCCTCTCCGGTGCTGCCGCCCACACTCAGGCCGTGGGCGCCCGCCTCCATGCACAGCTCCATCTCCCGGCGCAGACAGCTCTCGTTGATCTCGCCCGCCTCGTCAAAGGGCGTGACGATGGGGGGAATGATCCCCTCGTACTTCTTGACCATGCTGCTCTTCCTCCTTCCCAGGCGGTTCCTCGCCCGGCTTGCTCATCCATTTTGTATGATGTATGATTGTATGATTAGTATATACACCCTTTTTCTCCCGCCGTCAATACTCACCCGGGAATTTTTTTCGGTCAGTCGATAAAGCCCAGCAGCCGGGGCAGGAACAGACTCAGCTCAGGGATGAAGGTGACCAGCAACAGGATGACCACAGCCAAGAGGATGAGGGGCATGGTGGACTTGACCACCTGCTCAAACTTCAGTTTTCCCACGTTGGAGGTGGCGTAGAGCACCACGCCCACAGGCGGCGTGATGAGGCCGATGGTCAGGTTGACGATCATGACCACGGCAAAGTGGACGGGGTGGACGCCCATGGCCACGGCGATGGGGGCCAGGATGGGGGCGAACAGCAGCACGGCGGCGGAGGTCTCCATCCACATGCCCACGATGATGAGGATCACGTTGATGATCAGGAGCATAACGTAGGGGCTGTCGGTAATGCCCAGCATGAAGGCGGAGAGCTGCTGGGGGATCTGCTCCACGCCGATGGCCCAGGCAAACACCGCCGAGATGGAGGTGATGACGAAGAGATTGGCGGTGGTCTTTCCGGCGGACCAGAGGGAGTCCAGGATCATTTTCACGGTGATGTTCTTAAAGACGAAGGCGCCTACGATCAGGGCGTAGAGCACGGCCACGGCGGCCGCCTCGGTGGGGGTGAAGAGGCCGGCGGTGATGCCGATGAGGATGATAAGGGGCATTCCCATGGCGATCCAGCCCCGAATGCGGATGTCCTTTTTCTCCGCGGCGGTGTACTGCTTTTCATGCTTGGGCAGGTTGAGCCGCTTGGCGTTGAGCTTGATGTAGAGCATTTGGGAGCCCGCCAGCAGCAGGCCGGGGAGGAACCCGGCGTACAGTACGGCGCCCACGGACAGGGCCATGGTGCCGGCGTAGAGGATGGCCACGTTGCTGGGCGGGATGAGGGGGCTCTCAATGGAAGAGGCGGCGGTGATGGCGCAGGCAAAGCCCTTCTCATAGCCGTCTTCCTCCATGGCGTCGATCTCCACCTTGCCCAGACCGGCGATGTCGGACAGGGCCGCGCCGGAGATGGAGCCGAAGATGGTGCTGGCCAGCACGTTGACGTAGGCCAGTCCGCCCCGCCACCTGCCCACCCGGGTGATGCGGACGAAGTCGAAGAGTTTGCTGGAGATGCCGGTCCGGACCATGATCTCCGCCGCCAGCATGAACAGGGGCAGGGCCATCAGCGTAAAGGAGTTGATGCCCGAGAACATGCGGATGGGGATGACCAGCAGGTTGGCGGGGTTGGTGATAAAGATGTAGAAGATGGTCGTCAGGCCGATGGAATAGGCGATGGGGAACCCGACGAGGATGGTTACGATCAAAATCAGAGTGGCGATCCCGAATTCAAGCATCCTTTTCCCCCCCTGTCGTAATATGTTGGACGATCTGTCCCACCGTCTGTATGGCGCAGAGCACGCCGCCCAGGACCAGGGCCATCTGGGCGTACACCACGGGGAAGCCCATGGAGGCGCTGTACTGCCGCCCGCCCACGGTGGGGAAGTATTCGCAGCCCCAGTAGATCACGCCGCACCAGAAGGCGAGGACGGCCACCCGGATCACAAGGTTGACCGCAAAGTTGAGGGGCCCGGGCAGCCGGTCGATGACAAAGTCCACGCCCACATTGCTCCACTGGTAGACGCCGGTGCTGGCGCCGATGAACGCGATGTAGATCATGACATAGCGGGAGAGCTCCTCCGTCCAGTTGGGGTTCTTGACGCCGGGGGTCAGCCGGGCCACCACCTGGATGAGTACGATCGCGGTCATCATGATCATCATCGCCACGCAGAAGATCCGCACGAAATGATTGATGAATGTCAAAAATTCTGACCAAAACTTTCTTGGCTGGCTCATGATTTCCTCCTTTTCCTCTGCTTCCCGTCCCGGCAGGGACGGTCCTGCTTCGCTCTTATCCCCAGGAGCTCACTCCTCCATCCCGTTGCCCCTCCTGCGGGTGCAGAGGAAAACCACTGCCATCAGCACCACCATGATCCCCGCGATGGCAGCCAGGTTCAGCGTGCCCCGCTGGCTGGCGGCCGCCGCGATCTGGGTCCCCCCGCCGCTGGCCGTCAGGCCCCCGTCCTCCATGGTCTCGGCGGTCTCAATGGCGGAGAAGAGGCTGTCCACCAGCGTGGGATCGCTCAGGTTCTTTTTCAGATATTCCATGACGGGCTCCTGGGCCACCTTGAAGGTCTCCAGTTCCTCGGCGGTGGGGGAATAGACCTGGACGCCGTTGGCCACCATGGTATCTACGGCCAGGGCCTCGGCATAGCGGCAGATGCCGCGGGCGGCGATGGTGGCCTCCCGTCCGGCCTCGTCCACCTTGGCCTGGGTATCCGCGTCCAGCCCTTGGTACCACGTGTCGCTGATGACCAGGAAGGCCAGGCCCAGCAGATGCCCGTCCAGCGTGCAGTAGGGCTGTACCTCGTCCAGGGAGGCGCCCAGGGTGGTCACGCAGGAGTTCTCCTGTCCGTCCACCACGCCGGTCTGCAGGGCGCTGTAGAGCTCCAGGAAGGCCACCGGCGTGGCGGAGGCACCCAGGGCTTCCACCATCTCCAGATAGACCGGGCTGTCCTGTACCCGGATGTTCAGCCCCTCCATATCGGCGGCCGTCCGGATCTCCCGCTTGCTGTTGGTGAAGTTGCGGTAGCCGCCGTTGTCGTAGGAGGCCACCACCCGGAACCCGGTCTCGGCGGCGATCTTCTCAAAGAGCTGCCGGCCGAAGTCCCCATCCAGCACATCGTAGGCAATGGTGGGGTTGTCAAACAGATAGGGGATGGTGAACACCTGGATGTCGGGGGCGAAGGCGGACAGAGCGCCGTCCGCCGGGGTGCTGCCGGTGATGGTCCCGGTGAGCATCTGCTCCATGGTGGAGGCCGCGTCCCCCAGCACGCCGTTGGGATAGAGCTCCACGGAGTACTCCCCGCCGGTGGACTTCTCAAAGGCGCCCTTAAAAGCCAGCATCGCCGCATAAGAGGGGTGGTAAATGGTCATATCACCGATCACCAGCGTGGGGGAATCGGTGAACGCCAGCTTGAGGACCTTCCCGTCCTCCGCCGCGAGGGCCGTGGTGCTCAGCGCCGACGCCAGCAGCACACACAGCAGCATGGAAATGATTCTTTTGCCTGTCCGTTTCATTGCGCTCCTCCTTCAAGACATCGGTTGATTTTCTCCAAGATTGTGTGATGTCGTATGTTGACTCTAAGAATAAGCTCCTCTCGGCAATTCGTCAAGTATTTTTATCTTTTTTGCCGACGCTTCTACGTTTTCGACAATTTTTGTTGTAAATATTTAGCCTATTTGCCAACGTTCCCTTTTATCTGTTGATATGATGTCAGGCCGTCTCAGACCGGCTCCCTCTCCCCTCCTCCCGGTCTCCCGCCGTCCAGGCGTATCTGGGATTCTGTACACAGAACTTTCCGCCGGTGATTTCGATGCTGACGCCGTTGATATAGGAGGCCCGGTCCGAGGCCAGAAACACGATGGTGTCGGCCAGGTCCTGGGGCACGCCCAGCCGCTCCATGGGAATGTTGTCCCGCTGCCCTGTGGCCGCCGCCCAGTCGTCGATCCGGGTCATAGGCGTCTCGATGACGCCGGGGATATAGGTGAGCACCCGGATGTGATCCCTGGCGTATTCCCCGGCCAGCGAGCGGGTGAGGCTGCATACCCCAGCCTTGGCCGCGCCGTAGGGGCCGGAGCCCGCCGCCGGGAACAGGGACTGGAAGGAGCCCGCATTGAAGATGACGCCGCCTCCGCCCTTCCGCATCTCTCTGGCGGCGTATTTGGACCCCAGGAAGACCCCCGTCAGGTTGGTATCGATGACCTCCCGCCAGAATGCCAGACTCACCTGATCCATGGGGGCATGGCAGGTCATCCCCGCATTGTTCACCCACACGTCCAGCCGCCCGAAGCGTCGAAAGACCCGCGCGGCGAAGTCGGATACCTCCTCCTCCCGGGTCACATCCACCTTTTGGGTGTAGATCTCCCACCCCCGGGCGGTGAAGTCCGCCTCCGCCTCCGCCAGCTTCTCCTCCCGGCGGGCGCCGATGGCCACCGCGCAGCCCTCCCCGGCAAAGGCCTCCGCGATGGCCCGCCCGATCCCGGTGGCGCCGCCCGTCACCACGGCGACCCTCCCCTTCAGACCCAATTCCATACCGACACTTCCTCTCCAAGATTCTGTATGATATCATACTTTGATTTTATGCCTTTCTTTCCGCAAAGTAAACAGATTTCTTTTTTGAAAAGCCCTTGACATTGGGCAGGTCTGCGCGTAAGATAGGTCTAAATTGTATGATGTCATATATAATCACAGAAAGAGGGATCTCAAATGGAAGCTGTCTCCGCGTTGAAGGTCGGCTGCGGAAAATTCTTTCACGGCGAGGGAGTGATCTCCCTTCTGGCGGGAGAGATCATGCGTCTGGGCGGGAAGGCTCTTCTTGTGGGCGGCCCCACCTCGGTGGACCGGGTGATGGATGCCGCGCGGGAAAGCCTGGACGCCGCCGGTGTCTCCTGTGTGGTCCGCCGCCACACCGATTACTGCACCGTCGCCTGGGCCGAGACCTACGCCGCGCTGGCCCGGTCGGAGGGCTGCACGGTCCTGGTGGGCGTGGGGGGCGGCAAGTGCATCGACGAGATGAAGTGCGCCGCCCATTTCGCCGGCCTCCCCATCATCACAGTGCCCACCTCCATCGCCACCTGCGTGGCCACCTCCATGGTCTGCATTATGTATAATGAGAAGGGCCAACGGGCCCCGGCCGTCAACCTGAGCAAGGAGGTGGATGTGTGCATCGCCGACACCGGCCTCATCGCCTCCGCCCCCCGCCGCACGCTGGCCGCCGGGATTCTGGACTCCATGGCCAAGATGCCCGAATGCTTCCATCAAAAGAAGATCGGGAGCTATCGGGACTGCACGCTGGAGGAGTACATCCAGGTCGTCAACAGCCGGGCCATTTTTGAATTTCTCATGGGCGAGGGCCGGGACCTCTACAAAAACGGCGGCGCGGCCCGGCGCTTCCAGGACGCAGTGCTCACCAATCTGCTCCACACCTCCATCGTCAGCGGGTTTGCCGACGGCTCCGGGCAGTTGGCCGTGGCCCATGCCACCTATGACTTCCTGCGCACCCATCATACCGAGGCCAGCTATCATTTTCTCCACGGCGAGATGGTGGCGGTGGGTCTGCTGGTCCAGATGGCTTATAACGGCTCCTCTCAGGAGGAGATCCAGGCCGTCCGGAGCCTGATGGCCGACATGCACATGCCCCTGACCCTGGCGGACCTGGAGTACGACTGCTCCGGCGCTCAGCGGGACTTTTTCCTCCAGACCATTGCCGCAGACGCCAACATCACCACGCCTGCGGACATGTCCCTCCTGCGGGCCGCTCTGGAGGAGGCGCTCTGAGCGCGGCTCCGACCTTTCTCACGGCAGAGCGCGCCGCCCATACGGGCGGCGCGCTCTTTTGTCATGTAGCCGCGGCCAGATGCCGCTCCAGGGCGGGCCCCAGCCGCTCCCCGATGTGCCGGGCAAAGGTGCCGATGAGGACCACTGCGATCAGGGTCCCCTCCCGGATTCCCCGGACCTGCCGGAAGCAGAGGAGGGAGACGGCCACCGTCACCGCCACCATGGCGCCGTCGAAGAGCACCTTCCCCGTGCCGAACCGCAGGCCTGTACGGCGGACGACGGCGTTGACGCACCCCTCGGCGGGCAGCACCACAAAGTCCGCCGAGACGATGAGGAACACCCCCAGGGCCAGCACGGCGCAGCCCAGAACAAAGACCGCCAGCCGGGCCGGGTAGGGCGGAGCCCACCCGGCCAGAAAGCCGAAGAGGACGGCGGTGAGGTCGATGGTCACACTGAACAGGACGCTCATGAGGAACTGTGCCCCCATCATCCACAGGGGGTATTCCCGCCGGAGCAGCAGGCGCTGGAGCAGGAAAAACACCAGGTTTACCAGCGTGGTGCACCAGCCCATGGTGATGGGTGTGATCAGGGAGAGGACGTACGCCACACTGACGATGGGCGAGATGCCCAGATCACAGTTTTTGGTGACTGCCACTCCGGAGGCGTAGCACAGCAGTCCCAGGGCGCAGATCAGGAGTCTCTTCGGAAGGGCGGCCCCGGTGTTGGCCGCCGTGCTCATTTCCCGGCGGCCATGGCCCCGGCGATGACCATGCGCTGGACCTGGTTGGTGCCCTCAAAGATCTGCCACAGTTTGGCATCCCGCATCAGCTTCTCCACCGGATATTCCCGGGAGTAGCCGTAGCCGCCCAGTACCTGCACCGCATTGGTGGTCACCTGCATGGCCGCGTCGCTGATGAAGGCCTTGGTGACGGCGCCCAGCTTGGAGTCGTAGACTCCCTCGTCCACCATCCGGGCGCAGTGCCACAGCAGGGCCCGGGCGGCGGTGGTCTGGATCTCCATATCCGCCAGCAGTCCCTGCACCATCTGGTGGGCGATGATGGGCTTGCCGAAGGTCTTGCGCTGTTTGGCATAGGCCACGCTCTCGTCAATGGCCCGCTGGGCGATGCCCAGGGCGCCGTAGGAATTCACCCCCCGGCTGCGGTCCAGGCAGGTCATGGCGATCTTGAAGCCCCTGCCCTCCTCGCCCACCCGGTTCTTGGCAGGGATGCGGACGTTCTCAAAGAGGAGATCGGTGGTGTTGGAGAGCACCATGCCCATCTTGTCCTCGGCCTTGCCTACGGACACGCCGGGCCGGTCCTTTTCCACGATGAAACAGGTGATGCCCTTGGTGCCCAGGCTGCGGTCCACCGTGGCGAACACGGTGTACACGTCGGCCAGACCGCCGCTGGTGATGAAGCACTTCCGGCCGTTGAGGATGTAGTCGTCCCCATCCCGCACCGCAGTGGTGCGGGTGGCTCCGGCGTCGCTGCCGGCGTCGGGCTCGGTGAGGGCGAAGGCGCCCAGCTTGCCGTTGAGGAGGAAGTCCATGTAGTAGTGCTTTTGCTCCTCGGTCCCGAAGAGCATCACGGGCTCGATGCCGAACTCGCCGGTGGTGGCGCTGCAGATGAACCCCGCGTCCACTTTGGCGAATTCTTCGTTCACCAGCACCATGTCGAAGGCGCCGAAGCCCTGTCCGCCATAAGCCTCAGGCAGGAACATGGTGTTGAAGCCGGCGTCGCAGAACTTCCGGAACACCTCCATGGGGAAGGGCCCGTGGGTGCGGTCGATCTCGGCGGCAATGGGGCCCAGTTCCTTCTGGGCAAAATCCCGGGCAAACTTTTGCAGGTCCTTCTGCATCTCAGTCAAAACATATCCGCTCATGGCAGTATCTCCTTTCGGGTCGGTCACTGGAATTTTGGGGGGCGCTTTTCCAGGAAGGCGAACACGCCCTCCCGGAAGTTGGGGGAGGCGGCGCATTCGGCCTGGAGCTCCTGCTCCAGGGCCATGTAGTCCCCAAAGTCCTTCCAGCCGGTCTCCCACTCCATCCGCTTGACGGCCCTGTAGCAGCTGGAGGGGCCCGCCGCCAGTCGGAGGGCAAACTTCATGACCTTCTCCTCCAGCTCCGCCTCAGGCACCACCCGGTAGGCAATGCCGTACTCCAGGGCCTTTTCAGCACTCACGGGCTCGCCCGTCATGCACATCTGGACGGCCCGGGCGTCGCCCACCGCCTTGGCCAGGGCGTAGAGCCCGCCGGTGTCGGGCAGCAGCCCCACACCCACAAATGCTTCGATGAATTTGGCGTTGTCGGCGGCGAAGCAGAAGTCGCAGCACAGCGCCAGGCTGCACCCCGCTCCGGCGGCGGCGCCCCGCACGGCGGCAATGACCGGCTTTCCGGAGGTCTTGATGGCCACTGGCAGCTGGGAGGAATTGCGCATGTTGGCCGCCATATCCAGGGTCCCGTTCTCCAGCCCTTCCCGGAAAGAGCCCAGCTCTCCCCCGGCGCAGAATGCCTTGCCCGCACCGGCGAGGACCATCACCCGCACCCCGTCGTCAGCCTCCGCGGCGGTGATGGCCTGGTAGAGCTCCTCGATGATCTCATCGTTGATGGCGTTGAGGGTCTTGGGGCTGTTGATGGTGATGACGGCCACGCCGTCCCTCACCTCATAGAGGATCTTTTTGTATTCCATAGAACATTCATCTCCTTGGTGATGTCAGCAGATGCCGAATGTGGAGGACAGAAACGCCAGGATAAAGCACAGGACCAGGGGCCAGACGGTGTTGAGCCAGAACATGTTAAAATAGGCCTCTTTCTGGGTGAGGCGTGCCTGATTGAACTCGTTGATCAGGGTGGCGCAGCTGGGCAGGGAGTCCAGGCTGCCGGAGGCCACCACGGAGATACGGTGGATGACGCCGGGATTGATGCCCAGTTCCAGGAAGTGTTGGCCCAAATTCTCCAGGGCGATGTTCAGGCCGCCGGAGGGGGAGCCGGACATGGCGGCGGCGATGGCCACGGCGATGACGATCTGATACTCGGCGGGGCCCGGGAGATTGAAGAGCTTCTCGATGATCCAGGCATAGCCGGCAGTGGCGGCCACGCAGCTTCCAAAGCCGATGACCATGGCGGTAACGAAGCCGGAATTGATGGCCTGGCTGGTACCGGTCCCCATCAGGGCGATGGCCTCTTTGAGGCGGAACCGCTTCTGGACCAGGCCGAAGTCGACAAGGGCCACCACGATGCCCACAAAGCAGGCGATGGTGACGCCCATATCCAGGACGTTGAGGACGACGAGGAGTACGATGGAGGGGAGCAGCGCAGCCAGCAGATTCATGGGTTCCGGATTTTCAAACTGCACTTCGGAGATCCCTTTTCCCGTGGGGAGAAAGCCCTCGCCGCTGGCCTTGATCTTCCTGACCTGGATGGTGAAATAGACATGGCCGAAAAGGATGGAAAGGACCACGGCGAACAGTCCCAGCACAGGTCCGGACATCGCGTTGGTGCCCAACCAGCCGGCGGCCACGGCGTTGTTGGCGGAGGGGGAGCCGGGGATCATGGTCATGGACAGGGCGGCGGTGCCGAAGGCGCCCACAGTGTACATCTTCCACGGCACGTTCAGTTCCTCATACATCTCCTTGACGATGGCAATGATGGTGAAGAAGGCCACAAAGATCATCACGCCTCCGTAAGTGATGACCACGCCCACCAGCACGCAGCACCACAGAGCGGCGTAGGTCTCATGGCCGGGAAACTTTTTGGCCAGCTTGGCCAGGGCCAGTCCGATGGAACGGGCCGCGCCGCTGGCTGCCATCAGATTGGCAAAGACAGCGCCGGTGAGGAACATGAGGAAATAATTCTTGATGAAATTGGTGGCGCCGGTCATATAGGCGCCGGTCATGCCGTCGTACACATCCATACCGGCGGTCAGCAGGACCACCATGGCCATAATGGGCGCCATCACCGTTGGGGGGAACCCCTGGTAACACAGATAGATAAAGATGATGACGCAAACCAGCAAAATCAATACCGCAGGAATACCCGTCACAAAAATCCCTCTCTCTACATTTTATTGGGACCGGCGCCCGGAGGGGCCGGCCGCGGGTGTCATTTCAGGGCGGCAATCTGCTCCCGGGTGTAACCCAGGCCGGTCAGGACCTCGTCGGTGTCCGCGCCCAGGGCGGGGGCGATGCGCTGAGCAGGGGGCTCCTCATCACCGAACTGGACGGGCACCCGGGGTACCACCAGGTCGTCGCCGTTCTCCAGCGTGACCCGGGTGAGGTAGTCGTTGGCCCAGGCCTGCTCGTCGTCATAGAGCTCGTTGGGCCCCAGCAGCCGGGAACAGACGATGCCGTTTTGGGAGAAGGCGCTCATCAATTCGTCTGCGGTCATCCTGCCCCAGGCCTCTGCGATGAGGGCGCAGACCTTGTGGTAATTGGCTCGGGCGGCATCCCGCTCGTGGAGCATGGGATCGCCGATGTAGGACTCCAGGCCGATGAGCCGGAACACCTTGGGATAGAGATCGCTCCAGGAGGGGCTGGATGCCATCACCCAGTAGCCGTCCTTGCTCTTGTAGGGGGGTACCAGGGGGTCGGTGTGGATCTCCTTGGGGAATTTCAGCCCGTACCGGGGCTGACCGCAGATGAGACCGATGCTGTTGTACCACAGGGCGGCGGAGTAAAGGGAGGTCTGGATGTGCTCGCCCCTGCCGGTGCGTCCCCGCTTGATGAGGGCCGCCAGGATACCGTCCAGCATGATGGCGCCGCAGGCGCCGTCGCCAAAGCCGGGCTGGGGCTTGAAGGGCTTGTCGTCGGCCAGGGTCCACTCCACCAGGGTGCCGCTCTTGGCCCAGAAGGAGGCGATGTCAAAGCCGGGGAAGTCCTTTTCCGGCCCCTTCTGACCGAAGGCGCCGAAGTGGACATAGATGAGGCCCGGGCACTCCTCCCGGAGAGCCTCATAGCTCAGCCCCAGCTTCTCCAGGGCCTTGGTGCGGGTGTTGGTAATGAATACGTCGGCGCTCCGGATGAGTGTCTTCATGGCGGCCTGGCCCTCGGGGGTTTTCAAATTCAGGGCCACACTCTTTTTGTTGATGTTCTCCACCTCGAAGATGGGGTTGTTGTCTGGCCCGGCCGGCATCTCGTAGCCGGGCCCCACATAGCGCCAGGGCTCCCCCTTGGGGGGCTCCACCTTGATGACCTCCGCGCCCCAGTCCGCCATGATCCGGGCCGCCTTGGGCACGGCCACATGGGTGCCCAGCTCCACGACCCGGATTCCCTCCAGATGATTGCTCATAGGAATACCCTCCTCCTAGAAATTGAATCTGTCCGAACCTTCCGGTCCGGTCGCGTCACACCTGCTATCATGCAAGGTTCATGCCAACTCGAAATTTGTGCAGATCGCCGATTTTCTTTTTGTTTTCGGCGCTGTCCTCCCCCTGTTTTCCCAAAATAAAGGAGATTTCCGTGTTCTGATGTGTCCGGGCATCCGCCGCCGTGTCCGAATGTGTTCCAGGCCGGAGGCGCCCGGCCGGCAAGGTCTTTTTTTGCTTTGTCTCACCCTATCCGGCACAAAACAGGACACTTTTGACACATATTGAAACACGTGGACAGGCCGACGTGGTGGAGCGGTTGATTTTTTCCCTCCTGACATGTCATAATGGACTGGAACAGCCGGACTGCGGTTCGGACACAGGACAAAGGGGGCGGGCGGCGTGGAATTTTTCAGGCTGGGCGCAGAGGAAAAGGCACGGTTTTATCAAAAGATCCTGCTGGAGGTGGGGCGTCTGGCCCCCATCATGCTCATCGACGCGGACGGGAACTTTATCTTCGCCTCCGATGCCTTTCTGACCGATATGGGCCTGGAGGCGGAGGACCTGAGGCACAAGAGCGCCTATGACCTGGTGGCGGAGAAATACTACGACCGCTCTCCCAGCCTGAAGGCGCTGGCGGAGGGGAAGGACTGCGGGGAGCTCTCGGAGTCCAAGGACGGCTTTCCCGTCTACACTGAGACCAAGCTGCTCCGCAATGAGCAGGGCGAGGTGGAGTATGCCCTGTGTCACTCCCTCAAGCCCGCCAGCATCGACCACGAGGTGGAGCTTCTCCGCCATCAGGTGGCCTACTACCGGGGAGAGGTGGCCGAGTTGAAGAACCGGCTTCGGTCCGGCCCCCAGACCATCTACCAGAGCGAGGCCATGCGGCGGAGCATCGTGACGGCGGACCGAGTGGCCAAGGCGGACACGGCGGTGATGCTCACGGGGGAATCCGGCGTGGGCAAGGACCTGATGGCCCGGCACATCCATGAGCGCAGCGCCCGTTCCGGAAAGCCCTTTGTGCCGGTGTGCATTCCCATGATGTCCCCTTCCCTGCTGGAGTCGGAGCTCTTCGGCTATGTGGAGGGGGCCTTCACCGGCTCCATGCGGAAGGGAACAACGGGCCTTTTCGAGGCCGCCACCGGCGGTACGGTCTTTTTGGACGAGGTGGGGGACATCCCCCTGGAGCTCCAGGTCAAGCTGCTGCGGGTGCTGGAGAATCAGGAGATCATCCGGGTGGGTGGCACCGAGCCCACCCATCTGGATATCCGCATCATCTCGGCCACCAACCGGGACATCCCGTCCATGGTGGAGCAAGGGCTTTTCCGGGAGGACCTGTATTACCGCCTGGGGGTCATCCAGCTTCGCATCCCGCCGCTGCGGGAGCGGACGGGAGACGTACCGCTGCTGGCGGACTTCTTCCTCCACAAACTCAACCAGAACTATCACTCTCACAAGTGTCTCGCGCCCGGTGCGCTCTCCCTGATGGAGCGTTACGACTGGCCCGGGAATGTGCGTCAGCTCCGCAATGTGGTGGAGCAGTCGGTGGTCCTCAGCGACGGGGATTCTATCCGGGAGCAGGATATCTCCCGCCTGATCCGGGGCGTGCCCGGCCGGCCCCCTGTCTCTCCCTCCGGGGCGGCGGCCGGGTCCTCCACCCATCCGGTCCCCGTTCCGGAGGCCGCCTCCGCGCCGGATGTGGTCAGTGAGGCCAGCCGGATCGAGCGGCAACAGATCGTGGACGCCTTGGTGCGGGCCCACGGGAACAAAAAGAAGGCGGCCGAACTGCTGGGGATCTCCCGCAGCAAGCTCTACCGCCGCCTGAACACTTTTTGACGCCTTCCTCTTATGGCACACGAAGGCCCGCGGCCTCCCCGATACGGGGAGGCCGCGGGCCTTTCACACGCGCTTCTCTCTTCTCTCTTGTTGAGCTCAGCCGTCTGCGGCGGCCAGCACATCCCGGATGATGGCGTTGAATTTCCGGGCGTCCCAGGCGCTGCGCCCGATGAACAGCCCGTCGATGTTCTCCATCCGGATCAGACCCACGGCGTTGTCCGGGTTGACGCTCCCCCCGTAGAGGAGGGGCACCGCCTGACCCGCCTGCTCGCCGTAGAGCTCCGTCAGGGTGCGCCGAATGGTGTCGTGGCGCTCTCCGGCGTACTCTCTGGTGGCGGGCACGCCGTGCTCTCCGATGGCCCAGACGGGCTCATAGGCCACCCAGAGCCGCTCTGCGCCCCCGGCGTCCAGGCCGTAGAGCCCCGCCTTGAGCTGGGTGCGGAGCACCTCGTCGGCCAGTCCACGCGCCTTTTCCTCCGCGGTCTCTCCAATGCACAGCAGGGCGGTGAGCCCGTATTCCGCCGCGCACAGGACCTTGCGGTTCACCATCTCGTCCGTCTCCCCCAGCACATGCCTGCGCTCGGAGTGACCCAGCTCGGCGATGTCGGCCCCCACCTCCAGCAGCATTTTGGGGGAGATCTCGCCGGTGTAGGGGCCCTCCCCGGCCCAGCCCATATTCTGTCCGCCCAGCCGTACCAGCTCCCTTGGCGCGCAGCGCCGGGCGGATTCCAGGGCGGTGAAGGCTGGGATGACGAAGAGCTCCAGCGCCTCCCGGCTCAGGTCGCCGGTCAGGCGGCAGAGTTCCTCCAGGTAGGACACCGTGTCGGCCACGCCCTTGTACATCTTGGTGTTGGTGCCCAGGTAGACCTTCTTCCCTTTCACCTGCGTCACCCGCTCACTTCATGTTCTCGCGCTCGATGTCGAGGATGGCCTGTACCTTGGGGGTGGAGGAGCCGTCCTGAAACTCCAGGGTGATCCACTCCCTGAGGATCTTCTTGGCCAGCTCCGGCCCAATGACCCGGGCGCCGAAGCAGAGGACATTGCCGTTGTTGGAGAGGATGGACCGCTCGGCGGAGAAACAGTCGTGGCCCACCGCGGCCCGGATGCCGGGGAACTTGTTGGCGGTGATGCACATGCCGATGCCGGTGCCGCACACCAGCACCCCCCGCTTGGCGTAGCCGCTGCGGATGATGTTCTCACACACTCGCTTGGCCACAAGGGGGTAGACGGTGGGGTCGGAGGCGTCCATGCACCCCTCGTCCTCCACCGTGACCCCCTGCTCCTTCAGGCAGGCGATCAGGGTGTTCTTTAAATCGACGGCCGCGTTGTCGCAGCCCACTACGATGGTCATGGCGGAATCTCTCCTTTGCTCCCGCGCCCCTCAGCCTTTCTTGTAGTAGGGGGAGCGGCAGGGCATATCGTAATAGTTCTTCAGTTCGTCGTCCAGCTTCAGGATGGTGACGGAGGCTCCCGCCATCTCCAGGGAGGTGACGTAGGTGCCCACGTCCATATCGTGGACCTGAATGCCCTTCTCCTGGAGGAGCCGAGCCAGCTTGCGGTTCATGACGTACAGCTCCAGCAGGGGGGTGGCGCCCAGGCCGTTGACCAGGGTGCACACGGTGTCCCCGGCCTGGATGCCGGAGTCCTCCAGGATCTTCTCCACCAGCTCCTCCACGATCTCGTCCGCGGTCTGGAGCTTCACCCGGCGGACGCCCGGCTCGCCGTGGATGCCCAAGCCGTACTCCATCTCGTCGTCGGCCAGGGTAAAGATGGGCTTATCCTCGCCGGGGATGGTGGCGCCGGAGAGGCCCACGCCGATGCTGTACACGTTGTCCCGGGCCTTGCAGGCCACCCGGTAGGCCTCCTCCAGGTCCAGCCCCGAGGCGGTGGCGGCGCCGGCGATCTTGATGACCAGCACGTTGCCGGCGATGCCCCGGCGGTCCAGGTAGTTCTCCTTGGACGCGGAGGCCACGTCGTCCCACACCCGCACGGTCTTTACCGGGATATCCATATCGCCCAGCATCTCACCTGCGATGTCGAAGTTCATGTTGTCGCCGGAATAGTTGCCGTAGACGAAGAGGATGCCCTTGCCCCGGTCCACGGCCTGGGCGGCCTGAAGGATGCTGCCGGGGTCGGGGGAGGTGAACACGCTGCCGGCCACGGAAGCGTCGGCCAGATTTTCTCCCACAAAATAGCCGAACATGGGCTCATGGCCGCTGCCGCCGCCCACGATCATGGCGGGTTTGTCCTTGAGGTTGCGGACCCGGATGGCGGAGGCACCCTCCACCTGTACATAATCTTTGTTGGCGGCCAGGAAGCCCTCCATGGCCTCGCTGACGCAGTCCTCGGGCAGATTCATGATTTTTTTCGGCATATCCCTCACCTCACAGCTTCTGTACGTATTCGGCCATAGAACGGAAGATGATCCAGGTGGAGGTGGCGCCGGCGTCCTGGTGGCCCAGCGCGCGCTCCATCAGGGATTTGGCCCTTCCATACTTGGCCTGATAATTCTTGGTGGCCTCCATGCCCTCCCGGGCCGCCTCGGCCGCCTGGGAGAGCATCTCGCCCAGGTCGCTGGTCCCGGCGCAGGACTTCATCCGCTCCACGGCGGGCTCCAGGGCGTCCACCATGGTCTTGTCGCCCACCTGCGCCTTGCCCCGCTCCTTGATCTGGGCCAGGCTCCCCTCCAAAAGCTCGATAAGGGCCGCGCCGTCGAGACTGCTGCGCTCGGGCTTTCCCTTGGCCCCGCCCATGAACATGGTGCCGAAGATCACGCCGGAGGCGCCGCCCATGCTCATGAGCATGGTCTTACCCATCTCCTGGAACAGGGCATAGACATTGGAGCCGCTCTCCATGCTCAGCAGCTTTTCCTTGGCCTTCTTCATGCCCCGCTCCATGCCGATGCCGTGATCGCCGTCGCCGATCTGGCTGTCCACCTCCGTCAGGAGGGCCTTGCTGTCGATGATCTGCTCCGTCACGTAGAGGAGCATATCCCTGACCTGGGCGTAATTGAGTTGCTCCATTGCAATTCCATTCCTTTCCTGTAATCGGTTTATTTGCTCTGTCCCAGTTCCTCCGCCACTTCATAGATGAGCGCGTTGAGATAAGAGCCGCCGTGGGCCAGACAGCAGCCGGGCGCGAAGATGAAGCGGTTGGAACCGTTCTCCTTTTCCGCCTCCAGGAAGCGCCGCTTGAGAACGGCCTTCACCGCCTCGCGGTCGTTTTCGGGAGTGATGAAGTCGTGGTCCTGGTCAAAGCCGGCGATGATGATCTTGTCGGTCTTGGCGCGCACGTCGGCGATGGTGGTGACCTCTTCCGCCGGCACGCCCACGGGACAGCACTCCCAGTTGAGGGCCTGGAGCAGGTCGTCGCTGTAAGAGAGGTAGCGGTCCATGCGCAGGTTCCGCGAGCCGTGGATGTGGGCCATGTTGAACCAGGTGTGCCCTTTGCAGTGCTCCAGGATGCGGGCCTCATAGGGCTGGCAGAACTCCTCATACTGGGCGTCGGTGAGGAGGTGGGACATGGAGTACTGATTGGCCAGGAAGATGCCGTCGATCCCCTCGGCAAAGAGGGCGTCGAGGTAGATGAAGTTGGTCTGGGTCATGGCCTCCAGGGCCTTGTGCAGGGCGTCGGGGTCCTCGGCCATCAGATGGAGCATGGGCACGGGGTCCAGGCATCCGGCGCACTCCTGGACGGCGGTGAGGGGATTGAAGATGGTGGCCACGATGGGCAGGCGGTCCTGGTAGTAGTCCTTCAGGTTCCGCAGGATCTTCAGTTCCCGCTGCCACACGGGGTTGTCGATGTCCAGCACGGGCAGGTTCCGGGCATCGGCGGCGGAGCGGATGGGGTAGCGTTTGACGGTGCCGCTCCACATGGTGTTGACCTTGGAGAACGCAATGTCACCGCCGTAAGCCTCGGTGTAGAAGTGGCCGTTGGTCATGATCTTGATGAAATCCCACTTGTTCAGGTCGGTGGAGGCGATGAGCTCCCGGGTGAAATCCGTCACATTGCGGTCCACCAGAGGCATGTGGTACCACCCGCCGATGGGGGTGCGGTCGATGGGGCTCCCATCCAGTAAGGCTTTGATGCGCTGTGTTCCTGTCATCATCCTGCTGACTCCCTTTCTCGTAATGCCGATTCGTTGAGTTTGAATTTTTCGATCCAGCGGTAGAGCGTGGCGCGGCTGACGCCCATCTCCTCCGCGATCTTTTCCTTGGTCATGCCCGCGCCCAGCAGCCTGCGCAGCTGGGACTCGATGCTGTCCTCCACGATGCCCCTGTTCTGGGGCCGGAGGCTCTCCTCCGGGAAGAAGGCGGCCAGCTCCTCCAGACCCAGTTCCTCCCCCTCCGCCCGGATGACGATGCGCTCGGCGGTCTCCCGGATCTCCTGGACACCGCCCTCCCAGCGCCGCCGCTCCAGAAAGCTCCATGCCTCCCCGCCCACCCGGATGGGCGGCTGTCCGTAGATGCCGCAGTAGCGCTCCAGGTACTTCTCAAAGTAGAAGCGGATGTCCTCAGGCACCCCGCTCACCTGCGGGATAGAGATCTTGTTCCGGGAGATCATGTTGTAGAGCTCCATGGAGAAGCGGTCCTTCTTCACCTGCGCGTACAGGTTCCGGCCGCTGGTGGCGATGACCCTCACATGGGCGGGCGCCTCGTCCTCCCAGCTCCCCCGCAGGGATTTCGCCAGCTTGTTTTGCAGGTACATGGGCAGGTGGTCGATGCCATAGAGGTACACCACGCTCTCCTGGCTGAGGAACAGGACGCCCGGGGAGCCCTCCTCCCGGTCCAGCAGCACCGTCTCCAAAATACGCTCGTCCTCGGAGCAGTCCACCTTGACGATCTGGTAATTGTCCTGGATAGAGCGCATGAACAGGAGCCTTGCCAGCGCGTCGGCCTGCCTGCGGTCCGGGCACTCCACCAGGATGGAGAGCTGGTTGCGCATGGCCCGCTGGGTGTTCAGCTTGGCCCGCTCCATGGCGGGGCTCCTGCCGAAGAACTGGTCCACCAGCTCGGGGGAATAGGTGGTCTGGGTCTGGTAGCGGAGGAACGGGAGGGCATCCACCTTGTCGAAGATGTAGAGGAAAAGGGGGCCCTCCTCTCCGACCGCCATGCTCTGGATGCCCCGGAGGTGGAGCACCTCCGGCCCCTTCTTGTAGAAAGAGTTGTCGATGAGGCTGCGCTTCTCCCCCTCCGGAGGGGCCTGGAGCTTCCAGCGGGTAAAGATCTCGTCGATGCGGCTGCCCACCACGGCCTGTCCGTCGGAGAAGAAATCCATAAAATATCGGTTGGCGAAAAAGACCACGCCGGAGGAATCGGTGATGGCCGCAGCCTCATTGACGCTGTCCAGCACCACCCGAAACTTGGTCCGGACAGCCTGGAGCAGGCGGCTGTTGGAGGCGCTGCGCACCATCTCGGAGATCAGAATCGAAATCTGCTGGAGGAAATCGATGACCGGCGTCTGCTTCTGCTGGAAGGACACCACCTGGTTGGGCTCCACCAGCAGGGCGATGGCGCCGATGCACTCCCCGCCGCACATGATGGGGGTGCCGAACACACCGCCCAGCTCGCAGGTGGTGTAGTCCGGGCAGTTCACACAGTCGGTGAAGTACTTTCGGTCATAGATCATCTGCAGCTTCTGGGTGGTAACGATGTTTCCCACCACAGAGTTAATCCTGATGTCGGCGGAGTTGTACCGGTAGTGGAAGGTGTTCACGATCCGGTTGAGGTACTTGTCCACCACGATGACGTCTGCGCCCAGGACCCCCTTCAGGGACTGGGCGAGGGTGCCGATCTCCTCCTTATAGGGCAGCAGCGCGAACTGCTCCCCGTTCTCCCGGGCCATATCGCGCATCAGGCTGCACTCCTCTCTTTCCGGCCCCGCCGGGCTTTTTCAGGCGTCCTCCGTCATGAGGAGGAACTCGTCGATCTGTCCGGCCACCATGGCCAGGCTCTCCGCCCAGAACGCCTTTTGGGTCACGTCGATGCCGGCCACCGCTGCAGCCTCCTCCACGGTGGACACCGTAGTGGAGCGCAGGAAGGCGCGGTACTTCTCGACGAAGGGCGCCCCCTCCTTCTGGTAGCGGGCATAGAGCCCGGTGGCCAGCAGGGCGCCGAAGGCGTAGGGGAAGTTGTAGAAGCTCAATGTGGTGTAATAGTAGTGGACCTTGTTGACCCACATATAGGGATGGAGGCACGCGGGGTCCAGCCCGGGGCCGTAGGCCGTTTTTTGGGTCTCGGCCATGATCCGGCACAGCCGCTCCGGGAAGAGGAAGCCTCCCTTGCGCTCCTCGAACACCTCCCTCTCGAAGAGGAAGCGGGAGTAGATGTCGCAGATGACCTGGGTGTAGTCCTGGAGCCGCTGCTCCAGCAGCGCCAGCTTCTCCTGTCCCCGGGCCCGAGCAATGGCCGCGTTCATGACCAGGGTCTCGTTGAAGTTAGAGGCCGTCTCGGCCACGGGCATGGTATAGGTCCGGTTCAGGGGCCGGTGGTCCTGGATGAGGTGCCCGTGGTAGGCATGTCCCAGCTCGTGGGCAATGGTCACCACTCCGTCCAGATTACCCTCAAAGTTGGTCAGCACCCGGCTCTGCTTCTGATTGGAGAGATTCCGGCAGAAGGCGCCGCCGCTCTTCCCCGGCCGGGGATAGAAGTCGATCCAGTGCTCCCGGAAGGCCCGGTCCACCATCTCGCCCAGATCGGGGGCGAAGGCGCCCAGCAGCTCCACCAGGTAGGCCCGCGCCCCCTCGGTGTCGAAGCGCTGCCCGCTCTCCCCCAGGCCGGCGCACAGCTCGTACCAGGGAAGGCCCTTTTCATAGCCGAGCACCCTGGCCTTCCTGCAGAGATAGGCGTGGAATTTGGGGAGGGCGTCCTCCACCGCGCCCCACAGCGCCTTGAGGGTTTCCGGCTGCATGCGGCACTGGGCCATGGTCATGGTCATCACGTCGCCGTAGCCCCGCAGCTCGGCCATCAGGTTCATGTGCTCCTTGACGCCGTTGAGGGCGAAGGCCATCCCCCCCTCGATGCTCTTGGAGCAGGCGAGCTCCGCCTCGAAGGCGGCCTTGCGCAGGGCCTTGTCCGGGCTGTGGATGAAGCCCCGGAGCTGGGTCAGCGTGTATTCTTTTCCGTTCATGGGCGCGTGTGCGAAGGAGGTAAGGTAGCCCCGCAGGTCGGTCCAGGCGCCGCCCGCGCAGCCCTGCATCCGGCCCAGGAGCTCCTCGGCGGAGGTATCCAGCATGTGCCGGCCCTTTTCCGCCTCCTCGCCGATGAAGAAGCGGTAGTCCGCCAGGATGGGGTGGGCGGCATAGTCCGCCTCGGTGAGGACGAGCCCTCCCATCCAGCGGCGCACCAGAGCGGCCTCCCCCGCCACGCTGCCGAACAGCTTTTTCAGCCGCCCCATGGCGCTCACCGCCTGGCTGTCCCCGGCATCGGCCTCCCGGCGCATGTCGGTGAACTTCTGCAGGTCGGCGCCTACCACCCACATCGCTTCCTCCCGGCCCAGCAGGTCGGCCAGCGCCGCCGCGTCCAGGCCGTCCAGGCTCCGGACCTGCTGCCGGTATGCCTCCATCATCTCGTCCAGGCGGGCAATGTCCGCCTCAAAGGCCGGGTCGTCAAATCCGTTGTACAGGGCGCTCAGATCCCAGCGCCCCTCGTTTGCTTCCATGCCGTTCTCGCCCTCCTTACAGCCCCTGGATCAGGTTCTTGAAGAAGTCCACCCCGTTGGGGATGGTGTCCAGGTCGATGTTCTCGTCGATGGCGTGGCACCGGACCTGCTGATCCGCGCTGATCCGATAGGCGGTAAAGCGCAGACAGTTGGGGCACAGACTCACGAAATGCTTGGTGTCTGTACCGCCGGAGAGCAGGAAGGGCAGCACCTCGGTACCGGGCCATGCGGCCTGGATGGCCCGCTCCACCCGGGCGAAGGCCTCTCCCCTGGGGTCGGTGACGGGGCTGGGCTCGTTGGAGCGGAGGACCTCCAGTTCCACCTGATGCCGGTCCGCCACCGTCTGCAGGGCCGCCACCGCCCCGGCCACCGTCTCGCCGGGGGCCACGCGGATGTTGCAGATCACATAGGCCTCCTGGGGAATGACGTTGGCGGCCTGGGAGCCGCCGGCCATGGTGAAGGCGATGGTGGTGCCCAGCATCTCCTTCTGCCGCTCCCCCAGGCTCTCCTGCCAGCCGGGGCGCTCCTCGGCGATGGCGGTCAGGTAGGCCCGCTCCCCCTCGTCGGCGGAGAGGGCCGCCATGCGGCGGTACATCTCGGCGCTGGCGCTGCTGAGGCGGACGGGGAACAAATCGGTGTTCTCCACCTCGCACATGAAGGCGCCCAGGCGGGGCAGCGGCGTCCCCTTGCCGGGGATGCTGGCGTGGCCGCCGGGCCCCCGGGCCACACACTTGACGTCGATATAGCCCTTTTCCGCCACCGACACCATGGCCGCGTGGCCGTCGAAGCCCGGCACCGGGCAGGGCTGGATGGACGAGCCCTCGTCCACCAACATCTCGGGGACGATCCCCTGCTCCCGCAGGAAGTCCACGATGAGGGTATTGCCGCCGGTCTCCTCCTCATGGCTGGCGGCGATGTACACGTCCCACTCGGGGGTGTACCCCGCCTCCATGAGCTCCTCCACCGCCCGGAAGATGTCGTGGAGGTTGCCCTTCACGTCCAGGGCCCCCCGGCCCCACAACTTCCCATCGGCGATGGTGCCGGAGAAGGGGGGATATTTCCATGCGCCGGGCGCCTCCACCACATCCTGGTGGCTCATGAGCACCAGGGCCCTCCGGGTCTTCCCGGGCCAGCAGAAGAGCAGGCTGCTCTCAAATTCCCACCGGCGGCAGCCCTCGAACACACGGGGGAAGAGCTCCGCCATCACGGCGTGGAGGCGGTCGAAGTTCTCCTTGTCCGCTCCGGGCCGCCGCACCGTGTCTACCTGGATCATGCGCGCGATTTGCCGGGCATAGCGCATGGCCCGGTCCTGGTTTTCCATTTGATTCACGCTCCCAAGCTTTCCATATGGCCGCGCGCCCTTGTGCGCGGCATTTCCCCGGACCTGTGTCGGCCCGGGACTTCCTTTCCTCCATCGGCGGGACCGTTCCTTTCGGCCTCCGCTTCAGGGTCCGTCTGTCTATTGGCAGTCTGCCCGGCGGGCGGGCCCTAGTCGATCATAATGTGCAGGATCTCCCTGTCGGTCTCCCGCATGCCGTCCTTGCCCAGGCGGCCCACCACGCCGATGGTCTCCTCCACGCCCTTTTTGAGGATGCCGTCGCCGCCCCGGAACTGCTGCTGGTTCTTGATCATCTGGTAGCCCAGCAGCGCCGCGTCCAGGCCAATGGCGATCTTGCCGGCGCAGGAGGCCTTGGCCCCGTCGCAGACCACGCCGGAGGAGATGGCCAGGCAGTTGACGATGGTGTGCTCGATCTCATATTCGCCGCCGCCGAGCAGGAAGGCGATGGCTGCCCCGGCCGCCGCGCCGGCGCTGATGGCGCCGCAGTAGGCGGAGAGGGAGCCGATCCCGGCCTTCTGGTGGACGGCCACCAGATTGGAGATGACCAGGGCACGGAGGAGGGTATCCTGGTCCTTGCCCAGCTCCCGGGCGTACTCCACCACGGGCACGGACACGGTGATGCCCTGATTGCCGGAGCCGGAATTGATGACCACCGGCAACTCACAGCCGCCCATCCGGGCGTCGGACCCGGCGGCGGCCTTGGCCTTGCAGCGGGTGGCCACGCCGTCTCCGAACTCCCGCAGGAGTACCTTGCCCACGTTGCCGCCGTAGCTGCTCTTGAGGCCCTCCTCGCAGATGGCCATGTTATAGTTCACCTGGCGCTCCAGCACGTCCCGCACGTCGTCCAGGTCCACGGTCCGGGCAAACTCCACGATGTCCCGGATGGTGAGCAGCCGCTTCTCGGGGGAGACCTCGCCGATGGAGCTGGAGGTGTCCACCGGCTTTTCCAGCAGCACGGCACCGTTTTTTTCGATGAGGACCACGTCGGTGTGGTGGTTGACGATCCGCACCCGGGCCCAGTCGTCCCCGGCGTGGAGGGTGACGATGAGGTCCAGCACCAGGCCGCTGTCCAGAAGGGAGACCTTGCACATCCCCCGGCCCACCATGTCCTGGATGCGGGCCTTCTGCTCCCCGCTCACCACGCTGATGACCTCCAGGGCCTTCCCGGCGTCCCCGGCCACGACCCCGGCGGCCACCGCCGCCTCAATGCCCTTGAGCCCGTTGGTGTTGGGCACCACCACGCTCTTGACGTTTTTGATGAGGTTCCCGCTGGCCTGGACCTCCATGCGCTCCGGCATGGTCCCCAGGGTGTCCCGGGCCAGGGCGGAGGCGTAGGCGATGGCGATGGGCTCGGTGCAGCCCATCGCGGGCACCAGCTCCTCGTGGAGGATCTTCACATAGGCGTTGTAGATTTCAGGCTTCACGACCGTTTTTCCCCCCGAATTTCTGCACCAGCCGGATGAGCATGGCGACGATCTTCTCCATATCCTGGATGGAGCAGTACTCATAAGGGCCGTGGGTGTTGAGGGCCCCGCAGCACAGGTTGGGGCAGGGCAGGCCCATGTAGGAGAGCCTGGCTCCGTCGGTGCCGCCCCGTACAGGGACGGCGAGAGGGGTGATGCCCTCCTCCTCCATGGCCTCCCGGGCCTTGTCGATGAGTTCCATGTGGGGCAGGATCTGCTCCTTCATATTAAAGTAGGAGTCCCGCACCGTGAGGCGTACCGTGTCCGGGCCGTATTGTGCGTTGAGCCGGTCCCGGACCTCCCCCAGAAACGCCTTCCGGGCCTCGAAGCAAGTCCGGTCGTGATCCCGGATGATGTAGCTCAGCCTGGCGTGGGCGATGTCGCCCTCCATCTTCTGGAGGTGATAGAAGCCCTCGTACCCCTCGGTGTGGGCGGGGGTCTCCCCTTCGGGCAGCATGGCCTGGAAGCGGGCCGCGATGAGGGCGGCGTTTTTCATCTTGTTCTTGGCGTAGCCGGGATGGATGACGTTTCCCGTCACCTCCACCTCGGCGGCGGCGGCGTTGAAGTTCTCGTACTCCAGTTCGCCCAGCTCACCGCCGTCCACGGTGTACGCCAGGGCTGCGCCAAAGGCGGCGATGTCGAAGGCGTTGGCCCCGTGCCCCACCTCCTCGTCCGGGGTGAAGCCGATGCACAGCTTGCCGTGGGGCACCTCCGGGTGGGTCTGGAGATACTCCACCAGGGTCATGATCTCGGCCACGCCGGCCTTGTTGTCCGCCCCCAGGAGGGTGGTGCCGTCGGTGACGATCAGGTCCTCCCCCAGGTGCTTGTTCAAACTCTCGTATACGTCGGGGCCCATAGTCATGCCCAGAGCCTCGTTGAGGACGATGGTCCCGCCGTCGTAGTCCTTCACGATCCGGGGCCTGACCCCCGCGCCGCTGGTCTCGGTGGCGGTGTCCATATGGGCGATCAGGCCCAGGGCCACCCCCTCCCCACCCTCCGGGAGGTTGGAAGGGAGGGTCCCCATGACGTAGCAGTGCCCGTCCACACGGGCGTCCTCCACACCCAGGGACCGGAGCTCCTCCGCCAGGAGCCGGGCCAGATCCCACTGGCACTCGGTGCTGGGGATCTGCTCCCGCCCCGCGGCGGACTGGGTGTTGACGGCCACGTACCGGAGAAAACGTTCCTCTACCCGCATTTTGATCCTCTCCTTATGATTCGTAGAGGAAGCAGGCCACCTGATGTCCGGGTTCCTGTTCCTTCAGCGAGGGGCACTCCTGCCGGCACCGGTCGGTGCAGTGGGGGCACCGGGAGGCCAGCGGACAACCCACCTGGTCCCCGATGGGACTGGGGATGTCGCCCTTGAGCTCAATGGTCTTCTTCTCCTCAAAGGGGCTCGAGGGCGGCACGGCGAAGAGGAGCGCCCGGGTGTAGGGGTGGAGCGGATTGTCGTAGATCCCCTCGGCGCCGCACAGCTCCACCACCTGACCCAGGTACATGATGGCGATCCGGTCGCTGATGTGTTTGATGACGCTCAGGTCGTGGGAGATGAATACATAGGTGAGCCCGAACTCCTCCTGGAGCCGCCCGAAGAGGTTGAGCACCTGGGCCTGAATGGACACGTCCAGGGCGGAGACCGGCTCGTCGCACACCAGCAGGTCGGGATTAAGGGAGAGGGCCCGGGTGATGTTGATGCGCTGGCGCTGGCCGCCGGAGAACTCGTGGGGGAAGCGGTGGACGTGCTGGGCGTCCAGGCCCACCACGCTCATGAGCTCCCGCACCCGCTCCTGCCGCTGGGCGCTGTCGGTGACGGTCTTGTGGATGATCATGGGCCCCTCCACGATCTTGCCGCAGGTCTTGCGGGGGTCCAGGGAGGTCAGGGGGTCCTGGAAGATCATGCTGACATCCTGGCCGCGGTACGCCATGAGCTCCTTCTCCGAGAAGGAGAGCACATCCCGGCCTTCGAATTTGATTTCGCCCTCCACGATGCGCCCCACCTTTTCCAACAGGCGGATGACGCACTTGGACATTACACTTTTTCCCGAGCCGGACTCGCCCACCACGCCCAGGGTCTCGCCCCGGTACACCTTCAGATTGACATGGGAGAGGGCGTGGAGGAGCTGGGCGCGCTCCCCTATCTTGCGGGAGCGCACCTTAAAGTTCTTGCACAGGTCACGGACTTCCAGCAGGACTTCCTGTTCAGCCACGGTCGGCTCCCTCCTCTCGTTCCAGCCGCTCCACGCCGTTCTGCCGGTGGCAGGCCACCAGATGGCCCGGCGCGAGCTCCTTGAGCTCCGGCACACACTCGGTGCAGATGGTCTGGGCATAGGGGCAGCGGTTGTAGAAGTTGCAGCACTTGCCGGTGAGGCGCAGATCCGGCGGGGTCCCCGCGATGGTCTTGAGCGCGGTCTTGCGCTCGGTGGACAGGGACGGCATGGAGTCCAGAAGTCCCCAGGTATAGGGGTGCATGGGGCTGCCGTACAGGTCCTTCACCGACGCCATCTCCACGATCTTGCCGGCGTACATGACCATCACCTTGTCGCACATATCCCACACCACGCCCAGGTTGTGGGTGATGAGCATGAGTGCCATGCCGTTCTCCTTCTGGAGGTTCTTCAGCAGCCGGAGCACCTGGGCCTGGACGGTCACGTCCAGGGCAGTGGTGGGCTCGTCGGCCACGATGACCTTGGCGTTGCAGCACAGGGCCATGGCGATGATGACGCGCTGGCACATGCCGCCGGAGAGCTCGAAGGGATAGGCCTCAAAGCGGGCCTCCGGATTGGGGATCCCCACCGAGCGCAGTGCCTCGATGGCCACCTTTCTGGCCTCCGCCTTGTCCAGGCCCCGGTGGATGCGCAGGTTCTCCATCATCTGGTCCCCAACCCGGAACACCGGGTCCAGGGAGGTCATGGGGTCCTGGAAGATCATGCTGACATCCTGGCCGCGGTACGCCATGAGCTCCTTCTCCGAGAAGGAGAGCACGTCTCGGCCTTCGAATTTGATTTCGCCCTCCACGATGCGCCCCACCTTTTCCAACAGGCGGATGACGCACTTGGACATTACACTTTTTCCCGAGCCGGACTCGCCCACCACGCCCAGGGTCTCGCCCTTGTGGAGCTGGAAGCTCACGCCGTCTACGGCCTTGGCCACGCCGCTGGCCAGGAAAAAGTAAGTCTTGAGGTTATTGACCTCTAAAATCAGCTCGTCCATTTGCCTCTCCTTACTTTTTCATTTTCGGGTCCATCACATCGCGAATGCCGTCGCCCACCAGATTGAAGCCGATGACCGCAATGAAGATGAGCAGGCCGGAAATGGTCGCGATGTGGGGCGCCGTCGTCAGGCACCCGCGCCCGCCCCGGAGGATGTTGCCCCAGGAGGGGGTGGGGATGAGGATGCCCAGGCCCAGAAAGCTCAGGCTGGCCTCGGAGATGATGGCGCTGCCCACGCACAGGGTGGCGTAGACCACCACCTCAGAGACCGTGTTGGGCAGGATGTGGGAGAACATGATCCGCAGGGAGGACGCCCCCAGGATGCGCTCGGCGTTGCAGAACTCCTCGTTTTTGGTCACCATGACCTTGCTTCGGACCACCCGGGCGAACCGGGGCACATTGCCGATGCCGATGGCCAGAATGACGTTGAATACGCCGGAGCCCAGAATGGTCACCAGCAGGATGGACAGCAGGATGAAGGGGAAGGCGAACATGCCGTCCATGATGCGCATGATGACCGCGTCCACCACGCCGCCGGTGTAGCCGGAGATGAGCCCCAGCAGGATGCCGATGACGCCGCCCAGCACAGTGGCGCCGATGGCCACCACGATGCTCATCCGGGCGCCGTAGAGGAGCCGGCTGAGGAGGTCGCGCCCCAGGTCGTCGGTGCCCAGGATATGACCCTCGGAGAAGGGCGGCAGGTAGGTCTGCAGGACGTTGATCTGATTGGGGTCGTGGGGGGAGAGCACCGGGGCCAGCACGCCCATGAGGATCATCAGACTGATGATGATCAGACCCACCACGGCCGACTTGTTGCGGCAGAATTTGTGCCAGGCATTGTTGGCCGTCCGCTCCTTGCGGATCATGGCGGCCTGGGCCTCCTTGGAAATGGAGCCGTTGAGGACTTTCTCTTCCATAACTGTTACATCCCCCCGTTCTCTGCGTCGATGGCCACCTTCGGGTTGATGACCATGTAGAGGATATCGGTGATCAGATTGATGATGACGAAGGCCAGGGCCACCACCAGGACCGTGGCCTGGATGAGGGAGTAGTCGCGGTTGTCGATGGCGGAGGAAATCATGGTGCCCATGCCGGGCCAGGAGAAGATGTTCTCGGTCAGCACCGCGCCGGCGAAGCACCCCGCAAATTGCATGCCAACCACGGTGAGGATGGGGGGCAGGGCGTTCTTGAGGGCGTGCTTCCAGACGATGGACTTCTCACTGACGCCGCGGGCCCGCAGGGCGCGGACGGAATCGCTGCCCAGGGAGTCGATCATGCTCGAGCGGGTGATCCGCATGAAGGTTCCCATGGGGATCACCGCCAGGCACGCGCAGGGCAGGGCGATGTGGCGGAGAAATTCCACAAAGCCGCCCTGGGCGATGGTGACCATACCGAAGCTGGGCAGCCACCCCAGGTTCACCGAGAAGAGGAGGACCATCATGATCGCCACCCAGAATACCGGCGCGGACACGCCGAAGAGGGAGATGACGGTCAGGGCGTAATCCAGGATACTCGACTGTCTTCGCGCGGAGATGACCCCGAAGAACACACCCACCAGAATGGCGATGCACAGACTGGTCACCGAGAGCATCAGGGTGTTGGGCAGCCGGGCCTTGATCATATTCATGGCGCTGGTGTTGAAATAATAGGAGTCTCCGAAGTCGCCGTGGAGGATATCCACGAGATAGTGTCCGAACTGGACCGGGATGGGGTCGTTGAGCCCCAGCTCCTCCCGCAGCGCGTCGACCTTGGTGGCGTCGTACTGTTCACCCAGCATGGCCGCGACCGGATCGCCCGGGATCAGCCGCGTCGCCGCAAAGGTGAAAGTAATGACGACCAACAGCGTCGGGATGAGCTGCAGCAGGCGTTTCAGGATCACTTTTTGCATGGTAGTCCTACCTTTCGTCCTAAATTACGGCCTCCCGGCTGGAATTTTTGATAAAGGAAGCAGCATGAATCCCGGTGAATCCATGCTGCTTCCGGCTCTGTTATTTCACAAACCGGGTTTCTTTCTTTATTCAGTGACCCAAATGTTGATGCCGGTGCCCTCAAGCCCGCACACGCGCATGACGGACTTGTTCTCCTGCACATAGCCGTGGACGCGCTCGTTCAGGCCCCAGGAGAGGTAGGAGGTGGCGTAGAACACACCGATGTTGGTGTCCAGCGCCTCCTTGATGAGCTCGTGATAGAGCTCGGTGCGCTTGGCACGGTCTGTCTCGGCGCCGGCCGCATTGACGATCTTGTCGGTCTCGGGGTCGCTGTAGCAGAAAGCGTTGAAGTTGGTGTGCAGCTTGGCGGTGCTCAGGAAGTTGCCCACGAAGGTGCCGGGGTCGGCGGAGCCGCCCTGGCCGCCGATGAAGAGCTGCACGGTGTTGTTGAGGTAGCGGTCGGTGATCTCGGTGGAGGACAGGCTCTGGATCTCCACGTTGATGCCGATCTGACTCAGCATGGCCTGGATGATGGTGGCGGCGCGGACATAGGAATCGGCAGTGCCCACGGTCAGCACCAGATTCAGGCCGCTGCCGTAGCCGGCCTCCTCCAGCAGGGCCTTGGCTCCCTCGGGGTCATAGGCGGGGACCAGGGACTCCAAGGAGGCGTCATAGCCCCAGGAAGTGATGGGCACGGGCAGATAGGAGGCGGCGCCGTCGCCGTTGGCGTATACGCCGTCGGCGATCTGCTTGCGGTCGATGGCCATGGAGATGGCGTCACGGACCTTCTTGTCGGAGAGAACGGGATCGCTCAGGTTGAAGCCCAGATAGGACAGGCGGCTCTCGGGCGCCTGGGACAGAACCAGACCAGCCGTGTCCTTGACCTGCTGGATGTAGTTGCCGCTGACGGTCAGCACGATGTCCACCTCTCCGGTGGTCAGGGCGTTCATGGCCTGGGCCTCGTCGGTGATGATGTAGTAGGTGATGGCGTCCAGATAGGGCTCCACCCCCCAGTAGTCGGGGTTCTTCACCAGCTTGGTGTACTGGTCGGGCACATGCTCGGAAATGATGAAGGGACCGGTGCTGATGGGATGGGAACCGAAGTCCTCATTGCTCCCCCAGCCCTCCACTTCCTCTCTGGCCACGATAATGCCGGAGGTGCTGGTCAGCTCATGGAGGAAGGTGGCGTTGGCGTTTTCCAGGTAGCAGACCACCTTGCCGTCCTGGACCTCGGCGTGGTCGAAGAAGGGCAGGTAGCCCCACCAGGACTCCTCATGGGCACGGTTCAGGGACCAGGCCACGTCCTCGGGGGTCAGCTCACGACCGTCCTGGTATTGGCCCTTCTGGAAATGGACGCCCTCACGGATGGTAAAGGTGTAGACCTTGCCGTCCTCGCTGATGGTCCAGTCAGTGGCCAGGCTGGGCAAATAGTCCACCGCATCGGCAGTCTCCTGGACCAGCGTGTCGCCATACTGGAGGCAGACCTGGTCGCAGGTGGTGCTGTTGGCCAGCACGGGGTCCAGGGCGCCGGCGTTGATGGTGCGGTTGAGGGCCACCTTCAGCTCGCCGCCGTAGACGGGCTCACCGGCGTCGGCGGGGGCGGAGGTATCGGCCGGCGCGGAGGTGTCCGCGGGGGCCGGGGTGGGGGTGGCGGTACCGGAGCTGCCTCCGGAGCAGCCGGCCAGGCTGCTTACCACAAGGGCGCCGCTGAGGATCAGTGCAAGTAGCTTTTTCATTTCACTTGGCCTCCTTTTGTTTGGATCTGTGCAGGTATCAAACCGGGACTTCCCGGATCAGCCGCCGTATTTGGCCTCCAGCTCCTCGGCCCGGCGGCGGATCTCCGCCACCGTGTCGTCCCGGAGGGTGACGTTGACAGTGGCCGCGCCGGCCTCCAGATGCTTGATCTTCCGGGCGCCGTAGATCACATTAACATAGGGTCTGTTGTGACGGATGAAGGCGATGGCCAAGTCGGTCTGGGTGCAGTGGTACTCCTCGCAGATGTCCTTCAAGCCGTCCACGAAGTCGATGGCGTGGGGCAGCTTGTCGGGGGCCCACCAGGCCTGATCCTCCCGGGCGTCTCCGGGGGGCACCACGCGATCCTTGGTCACCGTGCCGGTGAGCAGGCCGCGCTCAATGGGGGCGTAGGCGTGGAAGGTCATACCATACTTCTCGCAGATGGGGAGGATATTCTCTTCCACCCCGCGGGCCAAAATGGTGTACTTGCGCTGGATGATGTCAATTTCACAGCCACAGGCCATGTAGGCTTCGATGTGCTCGGGATCCACGTTGGAGGAGCCGATGCAGCGGATCTTGCCCGCCTTCTTCAGATCCATCAGGGCGCGGACCGTATCCTCCACCGGATACTTCTCCAACCACGCCGGGTCGCGGACAGGGTTGTGGGTGTAGTAGATGTCGATGTAGTCGGTGCCCAGGCGCTTCAGGCTGTTTTCGCAGTCCTTGATAATGTCCTTGTAGCCGTGGGCCACATACACCTTGTGGCCGTCCACCTCGTGCCAGAAGCGGCCCTCGCCGGTATCCCAGTCAAAGGTGGCCTTGGTGGAGATCACATACTTGTCCCGCTGGCCGGCGATGGCCTTGCCCACCACTTCCTCGCTGTGGCCCAGGCCGTAAATGGGGGCGGTGTCGATGGTGTTGATCCCCAAGTCATAGGCCCGGTGGATGGTGTCGATAGAGACCTTGTCGTCAGATCCGCTCCACCAGGTACCGCCGCCGATGGGCATGGCGCCGAAGGTAATGGCAGAGGCGTTAATATCGGTATGACCGATCTTCATGTACTCCATATGCCGTTACCTCAGCCTTTTTTCTCAGCGGCAGCCGCGGCCTTGGCATCCGCGCGCAGCACGCCGTCCACACCGCAGGCCTCGTCGTCGTGGTACTTAAAGATCACGATGACCTTCAGGGGGCCCTTGTAGCCCACCACGCGCACCATGGTGTCGTTGAGCACCTTGATAAGCTGGCGGCGGCGGTCGATCTCCATATAGGGCGGTACGAACACAAAGAAGGTCATCTGATCCTTGGCGCCCTCGGAGACATTTTCAGCGGGCACGGGAGTGTAGTAGAGGGAGTAGGTCTTGAAAATGGTTCCAATGGTCTCGCCCAGGGCGTCGATGAGCTCCTTCTTCTTTTCGGGCTCCAGCTCCAGAGAGGTAGCAGCAAAAATAGTGGCCATAACCGATCTTCCTTTCTCATACTGCGCCGCGCGGAGCGGCGGTTTTTCATTTTTTGATCTATGCGGTGGATTGGGGCATTTTGCCCGTTACTGCTGGGCCTGGCGGGCCTTGAAGTCGGCAAAGAGCTCTCCGTCCTTGCCCACGCCCTCGTCGTCGTGGTACTGGAAGAGCACGATGACCTTCATCTCTCCCTTGTAGCCCACCTCCCGGACCATGGTGTTGTTGAGCAGCTCAATGGTCTGTCTCTTTTTCTCCAGCGGAATGTAGGGTGGGACGCAGACAAAGAAGGTGATCTGATCCACGGCGCCCCCGCGGGCGTCCTCCTGGGGGATCTTGCTGAGGTAGAAGCTCAGGGCGTGGGTGTAGAGCGTGCCCAGGTCTTTGATTAGAGCGGCGCTCAGGGCTTTTTCCTGTTCTTCGGTGAGCTCCAGCGAGGTGACGCCGAAAATGGTAGCCATGCTTACAACTTCCTTTCCTTCTCATAATTGGTCAAGCAAGTACAGGTTCAGAGTCTGGTCCGCCCCTGCGTTGTTTCTATCATTATACGATGGTCCGGTATGAATAAACAATTGACAATCCCCACGGAGATGGCCCCGCATTTTTCTGCTTTTTCACGGGGAGAAATTCGGATGCGGCCGTTCCGTCTCAAAAAACGTCTTATTTTGAGACAATTGAGACGATTTCCTCCCCCGCCGCCCGCTCTCTCTTTGTCTCGTCCAGTCTCAGGATACCTTTGGGACCGCCCGGTTTCCTCCCCGCAAAGCTGACTGTCCCCGTCCCGGCCCGTCTCTCCCCGCCGCGTCCTCCGGAGGTATGGTTTCTTCCGCTTTTTCTCCTATTTTTCCTACCATTTTGCTATTTTAAGGCATAAAAAGTCAGGAAGCCAATGGCGCAGACCCGCCATTGGCTTCCTGATAGGCTCTATCATACGCCGCTTCTCCAGGGATGTCAATAGCAGTTTATCTCAGAATTTTACCTTTCTTTCGCTTTCTTTTGTCTCTTTTCCCAATCCCCCATGAGACACCCTCCTTTTTGAATATATATCCATATTTTTGCCGATTCCGCTGGCCGCCCTTTCCCCCATCCGTCCACTCCGGCGCAGTAAAAAACCCGGAGGCCGTCGGACGGCTCCCGGGCAGGAAATATGGCGTTCGGCGCATGGGCTCACCGCGGGCGCAAGGAGGACATGGCTGCGCGCCCGGCCATACTGACTGCCCGGATGCTCTCCATTCGTCCACAGCGGAAGTTCTGCCGCAGTAACACCTGAAAGATCGTGCTCACAAGAAAACGCCTCCCCTCTTATCCCTTTAATTCCTATCGGTGTAATATGTTATTGGATAACACCACCTTTTCCCCGCTCTGTCAACGGGCCTCCTCAGATTTTTTCCTGCACAGGGACCCGCACTGTGCTATAATAGCCGAAAAGCGGCTGTGCTCCGGGCGCTGTCGGCGTATTTTAGCGGGAGAGTCTCCGTTTGTTCCGCGGATCAGAACAGCTATTTGCCACACTGTCGAAAGGGGGAACGGGCATGAATCGCAAGGACTGGTTTACGGCGTGCTCTGCTGTGGAGAAGGAGGCCCTGTACCGGGCCGAACTGGAGAACTACAGCGAAAAGCTGGTGGTGAACGGCGAGGGGCGCATCGTCTTTATCAACGAGAAATACGCCGCCGAATTCGGAAAGACCCCCGCGGACATAGAGGGGATGACCATGGCGGAGCTGTTCAGCCGGATCAAGGCCCCCGTCATCCTGGACATCCGTGACTTCGACATCCCCTTTATCCCCCACGTGGATGCCGTGCCCGGCAAATCAGACGGCTATATCCCCATCTTTATCCGCTCCCCCTTGATGGATGAAAAGGGGGCCCACGTAGGGGACATGATCTACGACGGCCAGACCTGGCTTCGGCGTTACCGGGGGCTCTACGACAAGCTCAACGAGCTGGTGGACGAATACCAGTATCTCCACGCGGCCAAGCGGTCCAACACCAACGCCCGCTTTGTGGGGAGCAGCACCGCGGTGGTCCAGCTCAAGCGGGAGATCCTCCTGGCGGCCAAGACCAACGCCACCCTCCTCATCGAGGGAGAAACGGGGACCGGCAAGGAGGTGGTGGCCAACGAGGTCTTTTCCGCCAGCGCCCGGAGCGGGAAGCGGTTCGTCACCCTCAACTGCGCCGCCATCCCGCAGGAGCTCATCGAATCCGAGCTTTTCGGCTATGAGGAGGGGGCCTTCACCGGCGCCCGCCGGGGCGGCAAGCTGGGCCTTTTCGAGTTGGCCAACGAGGGCGTAATCCTGTTGGATGAGATCAACTCCCTGAGTCTGTCCGCCCAGGCCAAGCTCCTCCGCGTCCTTCAGGAGCGGCGGGTGGACCGGGTGGGCGGAGACAAATCCATCCCCATCAACGTGCGGGTCATCGCCATCTCCAACTGTCCCTTGGAGCAGATGGTGGCCGAGGGCGCCTTCCGGGAGGATCTCTACTATCGGCTCAACGTCCTTCACATCGCGGTGCCCCCTCTCCGGGAGCGCACCGAGGACATCCCCGACCTCATCCGCCTCTTCGTTCAGCGCTGCAACCTGGAGATGGAGAAGAACGTGGACCAGATCGATCCCAAGGTCTACGAATACATGCAGGCCCAGCCCTGGCCGGGCAATGTCCGCCAGCTCCAGAACTGGGTGGAGCGAGCCATGGCCTCCACCTGGAAAAACGTGCTGATGCTCTCCAACTTCTATTGGGTGGACACCCGACAGCCCGCCGTCCACCTGGATTCCAGCCCGCTCAAGACCGGACGCCAGCTCCCGCTCCCCCAGATGATGGACGAGCTGGAGCGGGATATCATCGCCAGTGTGCTCAAGCAGTCCGGCGGCAATAAAAAACGGGCGGCGGAGGTGCTGGGCATCTCCCGGCAGATGCTTCACCGCAAGATCAAGCAGTATCAGATCTGAACCCCCGTCGAACCGAAACGGCAGGTGTAAACTTTTTGAATGTTTTATCAAAAAGTTTACACCTGCCGTTTTTTCATCACATGCTCCGGCGTTTTCAGCCTCTTCAACGGGTATTTTCAGGCGGCTTTTCTCTTTTTTTGATCCGGTGTGTAAATTTTAGTTTACACACCGGTCACATCCGCCAATCCGTGTTCAGGTACAGAAAGCCCTGTATTTGCAATGGTTTCCGCGGAGGGGCCGAAAATTGGCACGCCGGTTGCAATACCACAGGGTGTCCAAGGGAGGACATTCTGCGAGGGAGCGCATGTGCCGCAGCGTTGGGATACCATAACAAACAAGGAGGAAGCAGCATGGCAGTACCGATTGTAGAAGAATTCATCGAGCTGGCGGAGATCGACACGGTCTCCCGTCAGGAGCGCGCCATGGTGGACGCGCTGAAGGGAAAGCTGGAGGCCCTGGGCTGTACCGTCCGGGAGGACGACACCGCGTCCAAGGTGGACGGCACCGCCGGAAATCTGATCGCGGTGCTGGAGGGACAGACGGAGGGCTCAGTCCTGCTGGCGGCCCACGTGGACCGGGTCCAGAACGGCTTCGGCATCAAGCCGCAGGTCCGGGATGGAAAGATCGTCTCCGACGGCACCACGGTCCTGGCCGCCGACGACCTCTCCGGCGTGGCCGCCATTCTGGACGGCCTGCGCCGGGTCCAGGCATCCGGCGCCAGGCACCCTCGGGTGGAGGTGCTCTTCTCGGTATGTGAAGAGATCGGCGTGCAGGGCACCCTGCATCTGGACCCCGCCCAGTTCCAGTCCAAATTTGGCTTTGTACTGGACTCCCCCGGCCGCATCGGCAAGGTCCTGGACTCCGCCATGGGGAAGGCGGAGCTCTTCCTGGAGGTGACGGGCAAGTCCGCCCACGCCGCCTATCCCGAGCTGGGCGTCAGCGCCACCCGGGCGGCGGTGCTGCTCCTGTCCCGGCTGGGCGACGGACGCATCGACGATGAAACCGTGCTCAACTGGTCCTATCTGGTGGCCCCCGGTCCCTGCAACGCCATCCCCGACAAGGCCAGCGCCAAGGCCTTCGCCATGAGCCGCGACAACGACAAGCTCGCCGCCTATCTCAATGCCTTTGTGGATGCCGCGGCTCAGGTGGCGGAGGAGACGGGCGCCAAGATGGACGCCAGCTATGTGGTCAACTACCCCTCCTTCTATGTGCCCTCCGACCGGCCGCCCATCCGGATCATGGAGCGGGTTTTCTCCAAGCTGGGCATCCCCATCAGCGTACAGCACGGCGCGGGCGGCCTGGACGCCAACCGCCTCAACGGCTACGGCATCGAATGTGTGGGGCTGGCCACCGGCTACTCCGGCAACCACACGGTCAACGAGGTGCTGGAGCTGGAGGACCTCATTCGCTCCGGCGAGATGGTGGAGCAGATCATCCTGGAGAGCGCCGCGGTCTGAGTCCGCGGAGAATATTGTGATAAAGAGGGAGAATATATGGACATTTCTGTGATTCAAAACAATCTTGGTATGTGGATCTGTGCGGCGTTCATGATCGCCATCATCCTAATCCAGGCCGTGCTGTATCTGAAGCTCTCCCGGAAGGAGGCCACCACCCTGGGTCTTCCCGCCGAGCAGCAGAAAGAGGCCATGCGTTCCGCAGCCGTCACCGCCGTCGGCCCCGCCCTGGCCCTGTCCATCATGCTCATCACCCTGATGACCACGCTGGGCGGCCCCACGGCCTGGATGCGCATGAACGACGTGGGCTCCGGGCGCTCTGAGCTGGCCATCGCCAGCATGGTCTCCGATATGGTCACCGCCGCCGAAGGCACCCCTGAGTGGGACCTGCAAAACTTCTCTTACGCCGTCTGGGCCCAGGGCATCGACGTGGCCGGCTGGCTGGTGGGCGCCATGGTCACCATCGCCCTGGGCGGCAAGTTGACCAGGACGCTCAATGAAAAATTCGATGCCAAGTGGGTCAAGCTGCTCATGGCCGGGTGCCTGGTGAGTCTGTTCACCTACCTGTTGCTCAACACCGTCTATCAGAAGACCAGTCCCTACATCGCCGCCGCCGTCTTCGGCGCCATCACCATGTTCGTCATGAACAAGGTCTTCCGCAAGAACAAGCGCCTCCAGGAACTGTCCCTGGGCATTGCCATCATCGTGGGCGCGGCGCTGGCCCAGATCTTCTTCGCTGTTTAAGGAAAGGGGAGTTTCCATCATGTTTGATAAAAAGTGCCTGCGGCTGGGTCTGTGCACCATGGCCTGCGCGGCTGTCGTCAGCTTTCTGCCCGGACTATACCTCTTTTTCCAGTACGGCATCATTCCCACCGCCTCTGAGATGGGCTCCATCGTCAGCATGCTCATCGCCTCCTTCCTGGTGGGCTGGATCGTGCAGCCCCTCACCTTCTATCCCGCCATGGGTGTGGGGGCCTCCTGCCTGAGCTGGACCACCGGCAACGTGGCCGACCTGCGTATGCCCGCCATCTCCGCCGGTCAGAAGGCCGCCGGCATTGAGGCCGGCACTCCGGAGGGCAATGTTATCTCCACTATGTCCGCCGCCGTGAGCAACTTCGTCACCGTGGCCGTCCTCACCCTGGTCACCTTCGTAGGCAGCGGCCTCATCTCGGCCCTGCCCGCCGCCGTCACCGCCGCCTTCTCCTATATCACCCCCGCCATCTTCGGCGCCATCATTATGGATTACGCCATGAAGAATGTGAAGTACAACCTCCCCCTCATCATCGCCGGCGTGGTGTTCTTCCTCCTCTTCAAGGCGTTGGGTCTCTCCAGCGTGTGGATCACCCTCTTCGTGGTCATCACCGGCATGTTCGTCTCCCGCATTATGTTCACCTATTGGAAAAAGAAGGACTCCGCCAAGGCCTCCTGACCCCGGAGCCGCCCGCGAAGTGCTTCAGCCACAGCAGCGGGCAGTGATGACGGCAGCGCGGCCCCCATCACTGCCCGCCTGTTTTGCACGCATATCATCAAAAAAGGAGAATTTTACCTATGCAGGTCCTGGAAGGCATCAAGGTCGTCGATCTGAGCACCGCCTACTCCGCCCCCATCGCCACCATGCAGTTGGCAGACTTCGGCGCGGAGGTCATCAAAATCGAAAATACGGCCGGGGGCGACGGCTCCCGGAGCTGGAACCCCTCCGTCAACGGACAGGGTATCCATTTCCTGTACATGAACCGGAACAAAAAGAGCGTGGCCCTCAACCTGAAGAGCCCGGAGGGCAAGCGGATCCTCTTCGAGCTGGTCAAGGACGCCGACATCGTGGTGGAAAATTTCCGCCCCGGCGTGACCCGGAGGCTGGGCATCGACTACGAGGCCATGCGCGCCGTCAAGCCCGACATCATCATGGCCTCCCTCTCCGGCTACGGGCAGACCGGCCCCTACGCCACCCGCGGCGCTTATTCCAACCTGGCCGAGGCCCTCAGCGGCCTCATGTACGTCACCGGCTGGCCCGCGCCGGAGGGCAAACCCACCGCCTCCGGCGTGGCCTTCGGCGACAGTGTGGCCGGCATGTTCCTCACCCAGGGCATCCTGTACGCCCTCTACCACCGGGAGCGCACCGGCCAGGGCCAGTACATCGACGTATCCATGGTGGACTCCCTGGTGGCCCTGCTCCAGCACTGCTTCGTCCAGTGCTCCCTGATGGGCCAGGAGCCGGAGCGGATCGGCAACCGGGACCTGTCCGACTACCCCTACGATCTCTTCGAGGCCAAGGACGGCTACTGCCAGTTGGGCAACTCCACCCCCCGGGACTGGAGCCGCTTTGCTCAGGCCATCGGCCGCCCCGACCTGGGCGAGGACCCGGCGTACAAGACCTCCGCCCAGCGCTGGGCGCACATCGGAGAGCTCCACGACATCATTCAGGACTGGGCCTCCCAGCGCACCCGGAAGGAGATCGAGGCGATCTTTACCGAATACGGCCAGCTCTACGCCCCTGTTCTGAAGATCAGCGAGGTCATGCAGGACGAGCAGATCCTATTCCGGGAGATGGTGGTGGATATGGAGTACGAGGGCATGGGCAAGTACAAGGACAAGGGCATCCCCGTGAAGCTGAGCCGGACCCCCGGCCGGATCCGTTCCATGCCCCCCCACCTGGGCGAGCACACCGACGCCATTCTCTCCGGCCTGGGCTATACCGCCGCCGAGCGGGAGCGGCTCAGAAGCGAGGGCGTGATCCGCTGACCCCTTCTCCCCCTCCCGGGGGAAACATGGATGATTGGAGTGAACCAAGACTATGGGCGTTCTTCATTACGATTTCAAGGGCATGCTCTATGACGAATGGGAGCTCGACCGGGTGTACACCACCGGCGCACGCACCATCTGCGAGGCCGACGTGGCCCGCTACTGCTCCCTCTCCGGGGACTACAGCCCCCTCTACACCAACGCACTCTACGCGGAAAACACCGTGTACGGCCGCCCCATCGCACCGGGCGGACTCACGTTCATCATCGCAAACGGCCTGGACTGCCAGACTCTGTGGGTGGATGGGAGCTATATCGGCCTTCTGGACCAGCAGATGCGCTTCCTCCGGCCCGTCTATGTGGGCGACACCATCTGCCTCACCATGACCCCCACCGCCAAGCGGCTGTCCAAAAAGCCGGGCCGCGGCATCATCACCTACCGCATCTGCGTGTTCAATCAGCGGGACGAGATGGTCATGGACGGGACCTGGGTCATCCTGATGGCCACGGACCGGGACCACATGGAATAAGCGCCTGTCTTTACAGGCTTTAAGGAGGAGCAAGCCCTATGGGAATCAGAGATTACGAGTTCCGCGGCAGGACTTACGACCAGTGGGAGCTGGGCGAGGAATTCATCACCGGCGCGCGCACCATCACGGAGGCCGACATCGTAAATTTCGCCGGTCTCTCCGGCGACTGGAGCGCCACCCACACCAACGACGTCTACGGCAAGAGCACCATCTACGGCTCCCGCATCGCCTACGGCAACGTCACCTTCATCGTCAGCACCGGCCTTCTGGCGCAGACCCTGATGTTTGAGGGCACCACCGTGGCCCTGCTGGACATGCAGATCAGCTATCAGGAGCCGGTCCGCTTTGAGGACACCATCTACTGCAAATTCATCCCGGTGGAGAAGCGCCCCACCAAAACGCCCGGTAGGGGGCTGATCACGTTCCACGTGTTCGTCTACAACCAGAACGACGAGCAGGTGGCCGAGGAACGCCTGGTGCTCCTCATTTCCAGCGAAAAGGGGCACATATAACCGCGGCCCCGCCCATCACTTAGGATTTCGGAGGTAGACAGCATATGAGCGCATCCCCCTTTTTCAACGAGGATCACGAGAGCATCCGCGAGATGGCCCGTGACTTTGCCGACCGGACTCTCTCCCCCCTCGCCGCCGAGGTGGACAGGACCGACGCCTTTCCCCTGGACGTGGTGAAGCAGATGGCCGAGTTGGGCTTTCTGGGCCTGAAAATCCCCGAGGCATACGGCGGCCTGGGCCTGGATATGCGCAGCTACGTCTGCGCCATGGAGGAACTGGCCCGGAAGTCGGTCACCGCCACCCTCTTTCTCTCCTCGGCCAACTCCCTGGCCACCGCCCCCATCGTCCTCTCCGGCACCGAGGCCCAGAAGCAGGCGTACCTGCCCGGGGTGGCCGCCGGGGAGCGATTCATCGCCTTCGGCCTCACCGAGCCCAACGCCGGCAGCGACGCGGCCAGCCTGACCACCCGGGCCGAGCGGGACGGGGACAGCTATCTCCTCAACGGCCGCAAATGCTTCATCACCTTCGCCCCCATGGCCAGTCAGGCCATTCTCTACGCCAAGACCAGCCCCGACAAGGGGGCCAAGGGCATCACCGCCTTCGTGGTAGATATGTCCCTGCCCGGCGTCTCCTGCGGCAAGCACGAGGAGAAGATGGGGCAGCGGGGCGTCCCGGTGAGCGACATCGTGCTGGAGGACGTGCGTGTGGGCGCCGACTGTGTCATCGGCGAGGTGGACATGGGCTTTCTCAACGCCATGAAGACCCTGTCCGTAGGCCGCGTCGGCGTGGCCGCCATGTCCCTGGGCATCGCCCAGGAGGCCGTTGACCTGGCGGTATCTCACACCAAGAACCGGGTCCAGTTCGGCCGCCCCCTGTGCAAAAACCAGGCCGTCGCCTTTATGCTGGCCGATATGGAGACCCGGCTCAACGCCGCCCGCGGCCTGGTGTATCACGCCGCCTGGCTCATGGACAACGGGCAGCCGGCGGACAAGGCCGCCTCCATGGCCAAGTACTTTGCCGCCGAGGCCGCCGTCTCTATTGTCAACCAGTCCCTTCAGCTCCACGGCGGCTACGGCTACTCCCGCGAGTATGAGATCGAGCGGCTCTACCGGGATGTCCGCATCACCTCCATCTATGAGGGTTCCTCGCAGGTCCAGCAGATGGTCATCTCCGGCACCATGCTCAAATAGCGCGGCCACAGAGGAAAGCGCCTCCCATACCGATGAAAGATCGGTATGGGAGGCGCCTTTTTCTGTTTTGTGGTGGAACGCGGGTTCTCCCGGTTTCCCTGCCGGACCCAGCCCCTGTGTCCGTGGAATTGTCCCTCCCCACCCTCCCTGTGAGAACGACAGGCTCCGGCCCAAAGCCGCGGTCGGGCCGTCAGGGGCACGGTCTGCCCGCGTATAAGACCCCCGCCCTGCGGCGCAACCTACGCCGGGGCGGCGTGAAATGCGGCGGCCCCGCCGCTGCTGTAAACTGGGAAAGGCGGGAGACTTGCCTATGAATTGGAACAGGAGGGCTTACGTTGGCAGAATACGGATATATTCGGGTCAGCTCCAGGGACCAGAACGAGGAGCGGCAGCTCATCGCAATGCGGGAGCTGAAAATTCCCGGCACGCACATTTTTACGGACAAGCAGAGCGGAAAGGACTTCGACCGCCCTCAATACCGCCGCCTGGTGCGTCGGCTGAAGAAGGACGATATCCTCTATATCAAGAGCATCGACCGGTTGGGCCGCAACTACAAGGAGATCCTGGAGCAGTGGCGCGTCCTCACCAAGGAGCGGGAGGTGGACACCGTGGTGCTGGACATGCCGCTTCTGGACACCCGGTGGGGCAAGGACCTCATGGGCGCCTTTTTAAGCGACATCGTCCTACAGGTGCTCTCTTTTGTGGCGGAAAACGAGCGGGCCAATATCCGACAGCGACAGGCGGAGGGTATCGCCGCGGCAAAGGCCCGGGGGGTCAGGTTCGGGCGGCCGCCGCGGCCTCTGCCCGAAAACTTCCGTGAGGTACACCGGCAGTGGCGGAACAAAAAAATAACACTCCGTCAGGCAGCCGAGGCCTGCGGAATGCCGGAGGGTACCTTTTATGCCAAAGCGGCGAAGTTTGAAGACACGACACAGTGAAGCGGCTGTCAATTTGAAAAAGCGTACTTTTACAAACCAGCATTTAGGCAAGTACCTATGGGCATAATACTCTAAAATCTTTCTTTTTTCAAGGTTTCTACATAAAAAAGTGTCCCAGAATTTCCGCACGAAAAAGTACACTTTCAAAAAAGAACGGAGGTGCTCGTTCGCGGTTGTTCAAGCGGGTCCCAGCAAAATAGTAAAAAGGAGGAAAACTACGTGAAAAGACGACTTTTGTCAGTATTTTTGTCTATGTGTATGGTACTGACACTGCTGTCGGCTGCAGTGCTGGCAGCAGGAGACGGCGGAGCCGGGTACACCTTTGAGGTGAACGCCCCCGCCGAGCTGACGGTAAATCAGGAATATACCGGAGCAAGTGTGACTCTGAAGGGCAGCGACGGCGCAGAATCCTGCCAGGCCGCTCTGATCAAGGTCCAGATCACCCAGTCCCCCGAAGGCTCCAGCCCCCGGATCATGGCCACGGATACCCAGGGGCAGGCGTGGAACCTGGCTGAGGTCGGCCAGTGGGGGCCCCCTGAGGGCTTCCCGGTCGCCGCCGGCTATGATGTGACCACCGGCCTGACGCTCACCTTTGACAAGGAGGGCGAGTATACCGCCGCCTTCCAACTGGTGGATCTGAGCAACGGCAACGCCGTCCTGGCGGAGGCGAGCTGCACCGTCAATGTGACTGCGGAGGAGCCCGTCGCCAAGCTCTCCTCCGTCTCCGTGGTGGACGGCACGGACGGCTTCACCCCTGTCACCGTCCCCGCCGTCGGGCAGAAGCTCACCGCCAACATCACCGCCATCGACAAAGACGGCTCCACTGTGGTCATCGGCTCCTACCCTGTAAACCCCGATGCCTCCTACAAGTGGCACTACGAGGACAGCCCCGATACCGTTCTGGGCACCGAACCCGTCTACACCGTCACCAGCGACAACACCGGCAAGGTCCTCTGCGTGGACGCCGATGTGTCCGGCTACGCCGGAGGGCCCCTCACCTGGAAGGCCGAAGGCGCTGTAGTCCGTCTGTATGTCATCACGCTGGACGCCAACGGCGGCACCGTCCCTTCCTCCGTCTTGTATACCGACGCGGAAGGCGTCCTGGACAGCCTGCCCACGCCCACCAGAAGCGGCAGCTATGACTTTGACGGCTGGTATACCGCTTCCAGCGGCGGCGGCAGGATCACGGCCCCACACACCTTTACGGAGGACACCACGCTGTATGCCCACTGGAGCTACAGCGGCGGCGGCTCCGGTGGAGGCGGCGGCGGGAACTCTTCCTCTTCCAGCTATGCCATTACTGTGGAGAAGGCTACCGGCGGTGCCGTCAAGGTCAGTTCCACCCGGGCCGACAAGGGCGACACTGTGACCATCACCGTGACCTCCGACAGCGGCTACGTTCTGGACACGCTGACCGTCACCGACAAGAACGGCGACAAGGTCGCTCTGACCGACCGGAACGATGGGACCTATACCTTCACCATGCCCGGCAGCAAGGTGACGGTACAGGCCGCCTTTGTCAAATCGGAGGCGCAGACCACCCTTTCCTTCACCGATGTACCCGCCGACGCGTATTACTACGACGCGGTCCGGTGGGCGGTAGAGAACGGGGTAACGACCGGTACCTCTGCCACCACCTTTGCCCCCGACGGAGTCTGCACCCGTGCCCAGGTGGTGACCTTCCTGTGGCGGGCCAACGGCTCTCCCGCACCCACCGCCGCGGTCAGTCCCTTCGCGGACGTGAGCGTCGGGAGCTATTACTATGACGCCGTGCTGTGGGCGGTGGAACAGGGCATCACCAGCGGTACCTCCACCACCGCCTTCTCTCCCGAGGCCAGCTGCACCCGCGCCCAGGTGGCCACGTTCCTGTGGCGCACGGAGAGCTCTCCCGCCGTGTCCGGCGGCGCCTCCTTCGCGGATGTGGCCGACAACACATATTATACCAACGCGGTGATCTGGGCGGCCAACAGCGGTGTGACCTCCGGGACGAGTGCGACGACGTTCTCCCCCGACGCGGTGTGCACCCGTGCTCAGATCGTGACCTTCCTCTACCGCGCGCTGGCATAACCCACCGCGCAGACCGGATAGGTCGAACGAGACGGCCCGCATGGGGCCCTTCCCCATGCGGGCCGTCCCGTATCCTCCCGTTCCGGCACTTTCCCACACAAGGCTCCGGCGCGCCGAAGCCGTTCTTCTGTTTGAAACGAAAACGTACCGGCGCGGCATCTGCCGCGCCGGTACGTTTTTTCCTTCTTCTATCCTTGCTCCGTCCCATCCGCCGGGGGGAGCGCTTTTAATCCCGCCGCGGGCCGGTCAGGCCGCCATGGCCTCCTGCTCGCCCTGGACCTCCTTCAGACGTTCCCGCTTCATGATCGGATACCACTCCGTAAACGCGAGGAACAGGGACACGCCGAGGCAGATCGGCGACATCACGATACAGTTCACAAACTCTTTCTTGGCCTCCAGATACGCTTTGCTGTGCATGAAATGCTCCTCTCCGCCGCGGTCGATTTTGACGGGTCGCTCCGTCGGTCTGCGGCTCTTTTCTGAAATTATAGCACCTCCGTCCGCTAATTTTCCGGAAAGCTTTTCTCTCTGCCCGGCCGCCCCGTATTTCTCTTTTGGGCAGACTATGCTATACTGGAAGCAGCGGAGCTCTCCCCACTCTTTCCTTCGGGCGGTGATACCATGTGAAGTCTTTGATCCGTTCTTCCGTGTGCAGGAACACGGCCATTCTGCTCTCCATCCTGTCGCTGTGTATCGTGGTCTGCTATGCCCTTTCCCATCTGCACGACGACAACAACCCCTTTGCGGTCCCCATCTTCATCCTGGGCGTCGCCGCCATCTCCCGCTTCTCGGACGGGTACGTCTGCGGCATCGCCGCCTCGGTGATCGGCGTGGTATGTGTCAACTATATGTTCACCTATCCCTTCTGGGTCTTTGATATGACCCTGTCCGGCTATCCCCTCACCTTCACCGTTATGCTGCTGGTCTCGGTCATCATCAGCACCCTTACCACACAGGTCAAGCACCAGCAACGGCTGATGTACGAGGTCAAGAGCGAGAGTATGCGCGCCAATCTGCTCCGGGCCGTCTCCCACGACATCCGTACCCCCCTCTCCTCCATTCTGGGCGCCACCTCCACGCTGTTGGAGTCCCAGGACCTGGACGAGACCGCCCGCCGGGACCTGCTCCTGGAGGTCCACAAGGATGCCCAGTGGCTGGTGCGCGTGACGGAGAACATCCTCTCCGTCACCAAGTTCAGTGCGGACGGGGTCAAGCTCAAGTTGACGGAAGAGGTGGTGGAGGAGATCGTGGGCAGCGCCATCACCAAATTCCGCAAGACCGGAGGCAGTATCTCCATCCAGGTCCATAAGCCCCAGGACATCCTTCTGGTCCCCATGGAGGCCACCCTGATCGAACAGGTGCTGCTGAACCTGCTGGAAAACGTGGTGTTCCACGGGAAATGCGCCACCCGAATCGATATCGACATCGTCGAGGAGCCCTCCCGGGTCTGCTTCCACGTATCGGACAACGGCGCGGGGATCTCCGAGGGCGTCCTGCCCCATCTGTTTGACGGGAGCTATGCGGCGCAGGACGGCACGGCCAGGGACGACAGCCGGAACATGGGCATCGGGCTGTCGGTCTGCCAGTCCATCGTGGCCGCCCACGGCGGCGGGATGTCGGCGCGGAACAACCCCTCCGGCGGCGCGACCCTATCCTTTTGGCTCCCAAAAAGAGGAGGCACAGAACCATCATGAATGTCAGAGACAAGGTCCTCATCGTGGAGGACGACGAGGGCATCCGGAAATTTCTCTCCACCACCCTCATTGCCAACGGCTACAGCGTGATCCTGGCCGATGACGGCACAAGCGCCCTGGAGCTGGTGCCCTCCCACTGTCCGGTGTGCATCCTGCTGGATCTGGGACTTCCGGACATAGACGGCAATGAGATCATCCGGTCCATCCGGTCATGGACCTCCATCCCCATCCTCGTCATTTCAGCCCGGACCACGGAGGACGACAAGGCCGGTGCCCTGGATCTGGGCGCCGACGACTACCTCACCAAGCCCTTCAGCACCGTGGAACTGCTGGCCCGTATCCGCACCGCACTCCGCCACGCCAGGACCCCCGCCGGGAACGACGAGCTCTCCCTCACCGGCAGCTACCATGTGGGGGAGCTGACCGTGGACATGCGCAAGCACCGTGTGTTCCTGGCGGGCCGGGACGTGGGCCTCACCCCCAACGAATTTCGGATCGTGTCCCTGCTGGCGGCCCACGCGGGTCAGGTCCTCACCTATAAATACATCCTGCGGGAGCTGTGGGGACCGGCAGCCAGCTCGGACAACAAGATCCTGCGGGTCCATATGGCGAATATCCGCCGCAAGCTGGAGCCCAATCCCGACGAGCCCATCTATCTCTTCACAGAGGTGGGCGTGGGCTATCGGATGGCGGACAGCGAGGACTTCCCGCCCGACTCCCACATATAAATATAGAAACACCGGGCGCACCGCTCTTTGCGGTGCGCCCGGTGTTTTTTCTTCCCTTGCGGTCATGCCGCGGCCCGTTCAGCCCCGTGCCGCCGGCGGGCCAGCGCGCCCGCCGCCGCCAGCAGCGGCAGGCAGAGCCATGCGCTCCGGACCCCCAGTCTCAGGTGCGCCGGATAGGACAGCGCCACCCCCAGGTGGAACGAGCACAGCGTCAACCCGAAAAATTTTGCCTGCTCCAGTTCCTCCCGCCGCTTGGTGATGCAATACCTTGTCACCCCTTGGATGGTCTGCCTGTAATTGTTGGTGGAGAAGATGGTGGAGCTGACATATTTCCCGCACCCCTTGAAGGCACACCACTGCAGCGCCATGACAAAGAAAATGGGGTAGAGGCCCAGCACAGGATCCATCTCCGCGGGCAGGACACCCAGCAGCATAGATACAGCCGCAGTGCAGGCAATGCTGAAGCGCTGCAGGTCCCAGCCCAGGTACTCCGGCACCAGGATCGACAGGGCGATGGCGCAGGCGTAGAGGGCGGCCGCGCCGAGGCGGATCAGCACCTCCCGCAGGTCCCCGCCCAACAGCTTCAGCGTCATGCTCAGCAGGTTGGCCGTCTGGGCCGAGCCCAGGATATCACAGCGGTTGAGGATGGCGTAGCCGCCGAAAAAGCCCCCGATCACTGCCATTAAATTGTGCAGATACCGCTCCCGTCGCTGCTCTGCGCCCATGTCATATCCCCCCATGGCCTATGATTTTATCACACTACCTCATAAAACAAAATACCTTTTCCCCCTAATCTTTTTGTTTTTCCCCATAATTTGCCCCTACGGCGTCCAGTTGAGCCCGGAAGGCCACCGCCGCCCAGTCCGGAGCCAGGAGCTCCACCCGATCCCCCAGGCCGAAGAGCCAGCCGAAGAACTGGGGGGACACCACCGCGTCCACCGTGACGGTAAAGTGGTTCCTGCCGTCGGGCACCAGGATGCTCTCCTGTCCAAACCGGTCCAGCACCACCCCCACCAGGCCGTTCTCGCACCGCAGGCGCACCCGCCCTTCCCGGCCGCTGAACATGCCGAAATGCTTGGCGGCATAGGCCGCCACGTCCAGCGCCCCGGGGCCTCCACCCTCCTTGCCGGTCCGGTCCGTGATCTCCAGCCCGGCCATCTTGTCCACCCGGTAGTGGCGCACCCCGCCCTTCTCCTCGTCATAGCCCACCAGGTAGTAGTTCTCGTCGTCCCAGATGAGGCCATGGGGAAACACGGCGTACCAGGCCCCCTCCCGGCGGAATACCTTCTCTTTGCGGACATTGTACTCAAAATAGCGGAAACGCACCCCTCTGCCCTCCGCTAGGGCGGCGTGAAGGGTGTCGATGGAATAGTATACGCTCTCGTTCATGGTCTTGACCCGCCGGTCCACATAGACCTGCCGCTGAAGCTGCCTGGCCTGCCACACGCTGGTGAGCCCCTCCAGCTTGCCGATGAGCTGGTCGCTCTTGCGCCGGGTGATGAATTTGCACGACTGCACCGCGTCCACCAGCAGCTTGAGCTCCGGGAGCTGAAAGGGCCGCTCTCCGATGAACCACCCGGGGGCCCGCCCCTTCCGGCTCTGTACGTCCAGCCCAAACCCCCGCAGGGCCTCTAGGTCGTCATAGACGCTTTTGCGCTCCGCCGTCACGCCTTCGGCCTCCAGAGCCGTAATGAGCTCCGGCACCGTCATGGTGTGGTCCTCGTCCGTCCGCTCCAGCAGCACCCGGGCCAGGATCAGGGTTTTGCGCTTCTGCCCCGCGCCCTTCGCCATGTGCCTCTCCTCCCTCTGCCCGCCGTCCGGCGCGCTTTTTTCCAGTATATCACATTGCCGCCAGCGGGAGAAAGCCCCCTTTTCATCGCCGGCGCCGGAGGGACTGGCCGTGAAATGTCCCCTTCGACGGCGTCCGCTCTTTCGATTTGCAGTTTTTTTATCTTCAAGTTGCAAACAGAAGTGCCGTTTTTCTCTTTCCCGCCACCGGACGCCCGCCCTCCGCCATGTTTTTTCTTTACAATAGAGTAGATACATGGTACAATTTATCTAGTTGAAGTTTCCCTTTTTCTTGAAGCGGACGAAACGTGAAACTTGATTTCTTTAAAATTTCATTTCAGGGGGCATTCTCATGGTCATTCAGGATATTCAGACAGGCCGCATCTCCCTTCCCCTCCGCCACCCCTTCAAGACCGCTCTACGCACGGTAGACGCCGTGGAGGACGTGGTGGTCCGGGTGATCGCCGACACCGGCGAGACGGGGTACGGCGAGGCGCCTCCCACCGCCGTTATCACCGGGGACACGCTAGGCTCCATCGAGTGCGCGGTCCGGGACTTCATCCGCCCCGCCCTTCTGGGGATGGAGATCGAAAATTTGGACGGCATTATGAAAAAACTTCACGGCTGCATCCTCAAAAACACCTCGGCCAAGGCGGCGGTGGATATGGCGGTATACGATCTCTACGGAAAGCGTCTGGGCGCGCCGGTCTATCAGCTTCTGGGCGGCGCCCGGAAGCGGGTGGAGACCGACCTCACCATCTCGGTCAACCCCATCGAGGAGATGGTGGCCGACGCGCTGGAGGCCGTGGGCCGGGGCTACCGCATCCTGAAGATCAAGGTGGGCAAGGAGGGCAGGGGCGACGTGGAGCGCATCGCCGCCATCCGCAGCGCCGTGGGCCCCGAGATTCTCCTCCGTGTGGACGCCAACCAGGGCTGGGACGCCCGGCAGTCGGTATCCATCATCTCCGCCATGGAGGACAAGGGACTGGACATCGAGCTGGTGGAGCAGCCGGTGAGGGCCCACGACATCGGGGGTATGAAGTACATCACCCGGCGGGTGCAGACCCCCATCCTGGCCGACGAGTCGGTCTTTTCCCCCGCCGACGCGGTGGAGATCATCCGCCAGCGCGCTGCGGACTTCATCAACATCAAGCTCATGAAGACCGGCGGCATCCACGAGGCGCTGAAGATCTGCGACGTGGCGGAGATCTACGGTGTGGAGTGCATGATCGGCTGTATGCTGGAGTCCCGCCTCTCCGTGGCGGCCGCCGCCCATCTGGCCGCCGGCCGGAGCGTCATCACCCGGGCCGACCTGGACGGCCCCTCCCTCTGCTCCGTGGACCCCTATGAGGGGGGCCCTGTCTTTGACGAGGCGGCCATCTCCATGACCGGCGACCCCGGGATCGGCGTGGGGAACCTCCCCTGCGCCGAGTGGCGCTGAGCCTTAACGGCCCTTTCCCGGAAAGCGGCATGCCGCTTTCCGCTCCCGGCGGCGCCGCCGGGGGCCTCTCTCCCGCGTGCAATGGGGCACGAAACCCCTGAAATATCGAAATGGAAAGAAGGAACACGCATGAAGAGAAGAAATCGCATCCTTGCCCTCTCGCTGACCCTGGCCATGGGCCTGGGCCTGCTCTCCGGCTGCGGCGGCGGCAGCGGCAACGCCACGCCCGCCCCCACCGGCGGCGGCGCGGCCTCCGAGAGCGCCGTCTACCGCAAGCTCTACGGCTCCGAGGTCTCCACCATGAACTACCTCACCACCAACACCATCCTGGAGCAGACGGTGGGCGCCAACGTCATCGACTGTCTGGTGGAGTACGACCAGTACGGCGCGCTCCAGCCCTCCCTGGCCGAGAGCTGGACCACCAATGACGACGCCACCGTCTATACCTTCAAGATCCGCCAGGGCGTGAAGTGGGTGGATTCCTCCGGCGCCGAGCAGGGGGAGCTCACCGCCAACGACTTCGTTACCGCCGCCGCCTACGTGCTGGACGCCGCTCACCAGAGCGGCACCGCCGCCTCCTATTTCGGCGTGGTGAAGAACGCGGAGGCCTATTTCAATTATACCTCCTACCTCATCACCAGCGAGAACGGCGCTAAGACCACCGACGCCGAGGGCAACGCCATCGAACCGGTGGACCCCATCACCTTTGAAGAGGTGGGCGTGAAGGCCCTGGACAACTATACTCTGGAGTACACGCTGGAACAGCCGGTGCCCTATTTCCTCTCGGGCCTGACCTACGTGTGCTTCATGCCCGTGTACGGCCCCTTCCTGGAGGAGAAGGGCGACAGCTTCGGCGCAGCCACCGGGCCGGACACCCTGCTCTACTGCGGGGCCTATATCCTCTCCGACTTCGCCCCCCAGCAGACCCACGTCTACACCAAAAACGCGTCCTACTGGGACAAGGACAAGGTGTACATCGACCAGATCGTGGAGACCTATAACTCCCAGTACAACACCGTGGGCCCCCAGATGGTCAAGACCGGTGAGATCGATCAGGCCGACATCGGCTCCGACATCCTGGACTCCTGGCTCCTGGACCCCAACACCGCCGACCTGGTGAGCAAGTACCGCGCCAAGGTGGACTACTCCTATTTCTACTGCTTCAACTTCAATCCCACCTTTGACGCCGAGTACGAGCCGGAGAACTGGCGTCTCGCCGTCAACAACGAAAACTTCCGCCAGTCCCTGATGGCGGGCCTGGACCGGGTGCGGGAGCTCTCCGTCCTGGACCCCAACGACCCCCAGAGCCTGGCCATCAACTCCGTCACCCCGCCGGGCTTCACCAATGCCGACGGCAAGGAGTACACCCAGTTCGGCGATCTGGCCGCCATCATGGCCCGGGACAGCTTTGACGAGACCAAGGCCCTGGAGTACCGTGACGCCGCCCGGGCCGAGTTGGAGGCCGCCGGCTGCACCTTCCCCGTGAAGGTCCTGGTGCGCTATAACCCCGCCACCGTGGACTGGGACAAGGAGTGCGCCGTGGTGGAGCAGCAGATGGAGGGCCTGCTGGGCAGCGACTACATCGACATCATCACCGTGGCCGGCCCCGAGTCCAACTTCCTCACCGAGGTCCGCCGCTCCGGCGACTACGCCTTCATGAAGTGCGGTTGGGGCGCCGACTACGCCGACCCCCAGACCTGGACCGACCCCTTCTACGGCGACTATAAATACGCCTTCCTGACCGAGGCTATGGAGGCCGGGGACCCCGTGGCCGACACTGTGGCCGAATACCGTGCCCTGGTGGAGGCCGCCATCGCCGAGACCTCCGACATGGCCCGTCGTTATGAGCTCTTCGCCGCCGCCGAGGCCTACCTCATCGACCACGCCCTGGCCATCCCCTTCTCCACCAGCCAGACCTCCTATCAGGTGGTGCGCCTGAACGTGTTCGAGACTCAGTACGCCCCCTTCGGCGTGTCGGGCCTGCGCTATAAGGGCCAGCACCTCCAGAGCGACTATGTGAGCATGGAGCAGTTCGAGGCCAATCTGGCCGCCTGGGAGGCCGCCCGCTGAGCCTTCCCCGCAGCTCCACCGCACCCTTCGGCGGCAACCTCCCGGCTGTCGGGGGGGGCGGCCGGCCGTTTCCAAGGGGCCCGGCGGACCGGACCTTTTGGAAACGGCCGGGAAGAAACAACAGGAAGGATCTTGCGTATGCTGAAGTATCTGGCCAAACGGATCGGTCGGTCCCTCATCACCCTGTTTTTCATCATCTCCCTGGTATTCTGCCTCATGCGGCAGATGCCGGTGGAGGGCTATTTCACCAACTATGATAAGCTCACCGCCGCCCAGGTCCAGGCCGGTATCGCCCAATTGGGCCTGGACAAGCCCCTGCCCGTCCAGCTCGCCCGGTTCTACCGGGACGCCCTGCGGGGCGACTTGGGGGTGTCCCACATCTACCGCACCAATGTGCCGGTGACCACCATTCTGGCTGAAAAGATCCCCGTCTCCCTGAAGCTGGGGATCGCCGCCATGCTGCTGGCCATGGCTGTGGGCATCCCCATGGGTATCCTCATGGCCCGGTCCAACCGTACCAGGCATAAGCTGGGCGACAAGCTGGGCACCGGCTTCATCGTCTTTATCCAGGCGGTGCCTGCGGCGGTGTACTACCTCTTTCTCCAGCTTCTGGGCAGCGACCTCTTCCACCTGCCCATGCTGGTCACCGGGTCTGCCACCTGGATGGCCTGGATCCTGCCCGTGGTCTCCCTTTCTCTCCCCAACATCGCCTACTACGGCATGTGGCTGCGGCGGTATATGGTGGATGAGACCACCAAGGACTATGTGCGCCTGGCCACCGCCAAGGGCGTGAAGAGCAGCACCATCATGCGCCGCCATATCTTCCGAAATGCCTTTGTTCCCATGGTGCAGTACATCCCCACCTCCTTCCTCAACACGGTGGTGGGCTCCATCTACATCGAGTCCCTCTACTCCATCCCAGGCATGGGCGGGCTGCTGGTGGACGTCATCAAGCGCCAGGACAACACCATGGTCCAGGGCATCGTCCTCCTCTACGCCACCGTGGGCATCATCGGCCTCATTCTGGGGGATCTTCTCATGACGGTGGCCGACCCCCGCATCAAGCTGAGCAAAAAGGAGGGCGCGCGCTGATGTCCAGCTATCGTTCCCACAAGGAAAAGACGCTCCTGGAGCAGGTGGAGCGGGCCCTCACCCCGGAGGAGGAGAGCGCCCTCTTCACTCCCGCCGGGTACGACTTCCGGGAGGCCGAGAAGGGCGGCTACTCCAACTACTCCTATTGGCAGAGCACCTTCCGGGCCTTCTTCAAAAACCGGGTGGCGGTCTTTCTCCTCCTGGTCATGGCCGCCCTGCTCCTCTTCACCGTGGTGCAGCCCTACCTGCCCGGCCAGCGGGACCCCAACCTCATCTATGACAACCCCCTCAACGGCCTGCCCCTGCGCAATCAGCAGCCCAACGGCGAGTTCTGGTTCGGCACCAACTCCATCGGCCAGGACCTGTGGGCCCGCATCTGGGCGGGCACCCGCACCAGCCTGTTCATCGGCTTTGTGGTGGCCGGGGTGGAGGCTCTCCTGGGCATTCTGGCGGGGATGCTGTGGGGCTATGTCCGCAGGGTGGAGTTTCTCTTCACCGAGCTCTACAACATCCTGGATAACCTCCCCCAGACCCTGGTGTTGGTCCTCTTTTCCCTCATTCTCAAGCCCAGTATCCAGACCATGGTGCTGGCCATGTGCATGACGGGCTGGATCCAGATGGCCCGCTTTGTCCGCAACCAGATCGTCATCCTCCGGGACAGGGACTACAATCTGGCCTCCCGTTGCCTGGGCACCTCCACCTGGCGCATCCTCTTCAAAAATCTGCTGCCCTATCTGGTCAGCGTCATCATGCTGCGGGTGGCTCTGGCCATCCCCGCCGCCATCGGCAACGAGGTCTTTATCACCTACATCGGCCTGGGCCTCCCCCTGGAAATCCCCTCCCTGGGCAACCTCCTCAACGAGGGCCGGCTCCTCATGACCGCGCCGCCCCTGCGGTATCAGCTCATCTTCCCCACCGTGGTGCTGGCCGTCATCACCATCTCCTTTTATATCATCGGCAACGCCTTCGCCGACGCCGCCGACCCCAAAAATCACGTGTAAGGAGGCCCGGACCTTGACAGAAACAGACATCATCCTGTCCGTCCAGGACCTGGACGTGAAGTTTGACCTCCGGGGCCGCACCCTCCACGCCATCCGCGGCGTGTCCCTGGACGTGTACCGGGGGGAATCCCTGGCCATCGTGGGGGAGTCCGGCTCGGGCAAGAGCGTGTTCACCAAGTCCTTCATGGGCCTGCTGGACCAGAACGGCTATATCGCCGGGGGGCACATCCTCTACGGCGGACAGGACCTGGCCGGATACGCCTCGGAAAAGCAGTGGCTCACCATCCGGGGCCGGGAGATCGCCATGGTCCTCCAGGACCCCATGACCTCCCTCAACCCCCTCAAGACCATCGGCAGACAGATTGAGGAGGCGGTGGTCCTCCACCAGGGCCTGAAGGGGGACGCCGCCCGGCGGGCGGTGCTGGCGACTCTCTCCGACGTGGGCATCGACGACCCGGAGCGCCGGTACGGCCAGTACCCTCACGAGTTCTCCGGCGGCATGCGCCAGCGGGTGGTCATCGCCATCGCTGTGGCCTGCCGCCCCAAGATCCTCATCTGTGACGAGCCCACCACCGCCCTGGACGTGACCATCCAGGCCCAGATCCTGGACCTGGTGAAGGCCCTCCAGAAGAAATACGACCTCACCACCATCTACATCACCCATGACCTGGGCGTGGTGGCCAACGTGGCCGACCGCATCGCCGTCATGTACGCCGGGGACATCGTGGAGCTGGGCCGCTGCGAAGAGGTGTTTTACGACCCCCGCCACCCCTACACCTGGGCCCTTCTGTCCTCCCTGCCCCAGCTGGGCGTGAAGGGGGAGCCCCTTTACTCCATCGCCGGTACGCCGCCCAACCTCTTCCACGAGGTAAAGGGGGACGCCTTTGCGCCCCGGAACCCCCAGGCCCTGAAGATCGACTTTGTGGCGCGCCCCCCCTATTTCGAGGTGAGCCCCACCCACAAGGCCCGGACATGGCTCCTGGACCCCAGGGCTCCCAAGGTGGAGCCGCCGGAACACATCCGCCAGCTGCGGGAACAGGGGGTGAAATTCCGTGCCCAGTGAGAACAGGGAAGTCCTTCTGGACGTCAAAAATCTGTGCGTGGACTTCGGCTCCAGGCGTCATCCCTTCCACGCCGTCAGCGACGTGTCCTTTCAGATCTTCCGGGGGGAGACCTTCGGTCTGGTGGGGGAGTCCGGCTCGGGCAAGACCACCATCGGCCGCTCCATCATCCGCATCCATCCCACGGCCTCCGGCGAGGTGTGGTTCCAGGGGAAGCGGATCAGCGGCAAGATCAGCCGGGAGCTGGACCGGGAGGTCACCCGGAAGATCCAGATGATCTTCCAGGACCCCATGGCCTCCCTCAACGAGCGGGCCAAGGTGGACTACATCGTCTCCGAGGGGCTTTATGCCCAGGGGGCCCGCCTGCCGGAGGAGGAGCGGAAGGCCAGGGTGGCCAAGGCCCTTTCGGACGTGGGCCTGCTCCCCGAGTTCGCCAGCCGCTTCCCCCACGAGTTTTCCGGCGGCCAGCGCCAGCGCATCGGCATCGCGCGGGCCCTCATTCTGGACCCCGACTTCATCGTGGCCGACGAACCCATCTCCGCTCTGGACGTGTCCATCCGTGCCCAGGTGCTCAACCTGATGTCCCAGCTCCAGAGGGAGCGGGGCCTCACCTATCTCTTCATCGCCCACGACCTGTCTGTGATGCGCTTCATCTGCGACCGCATCGCCGTCATCTACAAGGGCCGGCTCCAGGAGCTGGCCGGGGCGGAGCAGCTCTTCGCCCACCCCTTCCACCCCTATACCCGGGCCCTCCTCTCCGCCATCCCCCAGCCCAACCCCGTCTCGGAAAAGCAAAAAAAGCTGGTGGTCTACGACCCCTCCTGCCATGGCTACGACGATTCCAACCCTCCCCTGTGGGAGGAGCTGGAGCCCGGCCACTTTGTCCGGGGCAGCCGGCGGGAACTGGACGGCTACCGGGCTCAGCTCTGACCCCGGATCCCCGGCGGCGCCCCCGCGCGGCTCACGCCTCGCGGGGGGC
>NZ_JBCOAQ010000009.1:93394-97635 GCF_040226735.1 Intestinimonas sp. RTP31139st1_F5_RTP31139_211217
TCTGTGGAGGTGAACCATGATCACGCCCACTCCACTCTACCCCGGGGCAAAGGTCGCCCTGGTCTGCGCCTCCTCCGCGGTGCCGGAGGAGCGCCTTGCCCCCGCCGTGGAGGCGGTGCGCGCCCTGGGCCTCCAGCCGGTGGTCTACCCCTCCTGCTATTATGAAAACCGCCACGGCTACTTCGCCGCCGACGACGCCCAGCGGGCCGGGGACCTCCAGTCCGCCTTTGCCGACGACACCATCGCCGGGGTGCTGGCCATCCGGGGCGGCTACGGCGCCCACCGCCTCCTCCCCCTGCTGGACCTGGACGCCATTGCCCGCACGCCCAAGCTTTTCTGCGGCTACAGCGACGTCACCGCCCTCCATACCGCTTTCAACCAGTGCTGCGGCTTCGTCACCTTCCACACTCCCATGCCCTCCACCGAATACTATCAGCCCGTGGACGGCTACACCGCGGCCTGCCTCCGCCGCGCCCTCTTCGGCCCGGTGGAGGGCCCCCTGGAGAATCCGGAGGGCATGGCCATGACCGCGCTTCAGAGCGGCTCCGCCGCCGGGCTCCTCTGCGGCGGGAACCTCTCCCTGCTGTGCGCCTCCCTGGGCACCCCCTGGGAGATTGACACCCGGGGCAAGCTTCTGTTCCTGGAGGACATCGGTGAGCAGACCTATCGGGTGGACGCCATGCTCACCCAACTGCGAAACGCCGGTAAATTCGACGACTGTGCCGGCGTGCTGCTGGGGGCTTGGACCGACTGCGTGCCTGAATACCCGGAACGCACCCTCACGCTGCCGGAGATCTTCTCTGAGCTCATTGTCCCCGCGGGAAAGCCGGTGCTCTCAGGCCTTGCCTGTGGGCACACCCTGCCCACCATGTCCCTGCCCCTGGGGGCCCGGGCGGCCATGGACACCGAGCTACGCCGAGTGGAGGTGCTCTCCCGATGATACCTGCGGAACTCAACGCCTATCTGGCGGCCGAGATCGCCGCCTTTCCTGGCAAGACCTCCCTGCTGGTGGCCGATCTCCCCACCGGCGCGGTCCGTCATGCCTGGCAGCCGGAGGAGCCGGTCCCCTCCGCGTCCACCATCAAGGTCCCCATCCTCCTGGCCGCCCTGGAGGAGGTGCGTCTGGGCCGGCTCTCCCTGGAGCAGCGGGTGGCGCTCCCCGCCGCGGCTCTGCTGCCCGACACCGAGGTGTTTGACCGGGGGGAGACGGACTGCTCCCTGTGGGAGCTTCTCTATTGGATGACGGCCCTCAGCGACAATACCGCCACCAATGTGATCCTGGACCTGTTGGGCCTGGACGCCGTCAACAGGTACGCCACCCGGGTGCTGGGGCTCCGGCACACCGTCTGCCGCCGGAAAATGCTGGACGCCGCCGCCGCGGCTGCCGGGCGGGACAACCGGACCTCCGCCGCCGACCAGTGCCGCCTCTACCGGCAGCTCTGCCTGGGACGGCTGCTGACCCCCCGTCTCACGGAGACCGCCCTGGATCTGCTCCGCCGTCAGCGGTGCATGGACGCCGCCCTGCGTTATCTCCCCTACCCGGTGGACTTCGCCCACAAGACCGGCGAGCTGGACGGCGTGACCCATGACGCCGGGGTATTCTTTCAGGGGAGCGGGGGCTACTACCTGGGAATCTTCACCTGGGAGGGCCCCAGCCCCGACGGCGACCCGGAACAGAAGCGCTACATCGGCCGCCTGGCCCGGGCCATCTATGAGACTTATCTGTGAGGTGCTGTTATGAAAGCCATCGTCACTTCCCCCATCTGCCCCCTGATGACCCGGCCCTCCCACCAGTGCCGGCGCGGGGATGAGGCCCTCTTCGGCATGACCCTGGAGGTGCTGGAGGACACCCGCACCGGCTGGTATCAGGTGGAGGCCCCCTACCGCTACGGGGGCTATGCCCCGGCGGACTGCCTTCTCTTCGGGGACAGCGGCGTCCGCCGCTGGGCCGACCTTCCCAAGCAGGTGGTCTGCAAGGCCATCTGCGACGTGCTCTCCGGCCCCGCCGTGGAGTTCTGGCCCCTGGTCACCCTGACCCGGGGGGCGCTGGTCTCCCCCGTCGGAGCGCCCGACGAAAAGGGCTGGCAGCGGGTGGTCCTCCCCGACGGCCGGGAGGGGTATACAAAATGTAGTTTTCTCGGCGAATATTACAAAAAGCCCTTTCCTGCCGAGGAGAACGCCTTTCGGGCTGCGGTCACCGCCACCGCCCGCTCCTATCTGGGTGTCCATTACCGCTGGGGCGGCAAAACCCCCATGGGCATCGACTGCTCCGGCCTCACCTCCATGAGCTACCTGCTCAGCGGCGTGGTCATCTACCGGGACGCTGAGATCCGGGAGGGCTTCCCCGTCCACCCCATCCCCCGCTCCTCCATGCGCCCCGGCGACTTGCTGTACTTCCCCGGGCACACGGCCATGTATCTGGGGGAGGGCAGGTATATCCACTCCACCGCCCGCTGCGGCAGCGACGGCGTGGTGATCAACAGCCTCCGCCCGGAGGACCCGGATTACCGGGAGGATCTGGACAAGGGCATGACCGCCGTGGGCAGTATTTTTTGACGGAGCACCCCGCCCGGGCTCCCGCTTCGCGCGGTCTTTCTTGACAGCACGGCGCCGGGGCTGGTATACTTGCCTCCCATCCCATGTTCAGAAAGGAGCTTGTATGGGCTTTTCCATTGAGACCGGCGTCTCCGCCGTCACCGTCTTTCTCCAGGGGGTTCTGAGCTTTTTCTCCCCCTGTGTCCTGCCCCTGGTTCCCCTCTATATCGGCTATCTCTCCGGGGGTGCCAGGACCGTGGAGCCGGACGGCTCGGTCCGCTACCGCCGGAGGCGGGTGCTGGGGAACACCTTTTTCTTCGTCCTGGGGGTGTCCTTCGCCTTCTTCCTTCTGGGCCTGGGCTTTACCGCCGCGGGCCGGTTCTTCTCCCGGTATCAGTCCCTCTTCACCCGGGCGGGCGGCATCCTGGTGGTCCTCTTCGGCCTCTACCAGCTGGGCATTCTTGGGCAGTCCCGGCTCATCGCCTCCGAACACCGCCTCCCCTTCCGGCTGGACCGCTTCACCATGGGGCCACTGGCCGCCCTGCTGCTGGGTTTCACCTTTTCCTTTGCCTGGACTCCCTGCGTGGGGCCCGCCCTGGCCTCGGTGCTGCTGCTGGCCTCCTCTGCCTCCTCTGCGGCCAGGGGGTTTGCCCTCATCGGGCTCTATACCCTGGGCTTCACTCTGCCCTTTCTGGCCGTAGGCCTCTTCACCGGCACTTTGCTGGACTTTTTCAAACAGCACCAGAAGGTGGTGCGGTATACCGTCAAGGCGGGCGGCGTCCTCATGGTGCTCATGGGCGTCATGATGTTCACCGGTTGGATGAACGGCGTGTCCTCTTACCTTTCCCGCTTCGGCGCCGCCGGGACGCCTCCGGCCGCCGGGAGCCCGTCCTCTCCCGCCGTCACGGCCTCCCCCACGCCTTCGCCCTCCGTCCATCCGGAATCCACGGCCTCCCCGGCCCCGGTTCCGGCCCCCGACTTTACCCTGTACGACCAGAACGGCGTGGAGCACACCCTGTCCGACTACCAGGGCAAGACCGTCTTTCTCAATTTCTGGGCCACCTGGTGCCCACCCTGCAAGGCGGAGATGCCCGACATCCAGGCCCTCTATGAGGACTGGGGGGAGAACGGCGGGGAGGTGATCGTCCTGGGGGTGGCCAATCCCAAGACCGACGATTTCCTCTATAACCAGGACGTCACCCGTGAGGAGGTGGAGACCTTCCTCAGTGACGGCGGCTACACCTATCCGGTGGTGATGGACCTCACTGGGGACGTCTTTTCCGCCTATGGCATCCGCGCCTTCCCCACCACCTTCATGATCGCCCCGGACGGCAGCGCGTTCGGCTATGTCCAGGGGGGCATCAGCCGGGAGATCATGGACAGCATTGTAGAGCAAACCCGCACCGGCGTCCGCGAAGAGCAAAAATAGACCGGCCTTGCCGGCGTTAAAAACAGCATTGTGCCGAGGGCCTGTCGATAAAATCGACAGGCCCTCGCGCGCATCATTTGATCGGGAAGGTTAAATACCGCACTTGCGGCCTGAGCAGTGTTTCTTCCGACGCGCGTGTCGCCGGAAAAAACAGATCGGACCTGATTCCGCCGTCCGCGGACGGCGGAACTCTGCGAGGCTTTCTTGCATAAAACCCAGCGCATCCGCTTTCTTGACGCCTGACAGCAGTGTGCCCGGACGGAATCCACCGTCCGGC
>NZ_JBCOAQ010000010.1:0-97158 GCF_040226735.1 Intestinimonas sp. RTP31139st1_F5_RTP31139_211217
GTGGGAGGCCGCCGTTTTATCTATGAATTCTGCCGCAGCAGGGAGAGGAGCTGCTCGCCGGATCTGGACAGGGAGCAGCCTGCCCTTCCGCGGCCGAAGACCACGTAGCCGTTCTGACTCAAATAGTTCAAAAGCTCCCGCAGGCGGTATTCGGTCATGTAGAGCTCCTCTTCTGAAAGCGCCCGGAGGAGTCCACGCCGGCCAGCGGGCTTTCGCTTCAGCAGGATTAAAATATTCGTGATGGCCTCGCGGTCATACTGGGTCAGCTCGCCTACCCGCTTGTGGAGCAGGGCCTGGGAAGAGCGGGAGGACTCGTAAGTCTCCCGTATATAGTCCGGGAGGTGGTCCGCCGTGATGGGACCGTCGGAGAGATTGGCCATATACTCCACACAGTTCCTCAGCTCCCGAATGTTGCCCTTCCAGGGGTAATCCATCAAAAAAGCGCGCACCGCAGGCTCCATCTCCATTTTTTCCTTGCCCTCGTGGAGAAGAAATTCCTGGATGAGCAAGGGAATGTCAGAACGCCGGGAGCGTAGGGGCGGCACGTTGATGATAAGGGTGTTGAGCCGATAGTAGAGGTCCAGCCGGAAAGTGCCGCAGTCTACCAACGCGTTCAGATCGCGGTTGGTGGCGGCGATGATGCGGACGTCCACACGGATAAGTTCTCCGCTGCCTACTTTCATGATCTCGCGTTCCTCCAGTACCCGCAGGAGCTTTGCCTGGGTGGGAAGGGAGAGCTCGCCGATCTCATCCAGAAAGAGGGTCCCCTTCTGCGCCATCTGGAAAAGGCCCTCTTTTCCGCCCTTGCGGGCACCGGTAAAGGCGCCCTCTTCATAACCAAAGAGCTCCGATTCCAGCAGGGTGGGGGGGATCGCCGCGCAGTTCATGGCCACAAAGGGGAAATGGGCCCGGGAGGAGGCGCTGTGGATGGACTGGGCGAAGAGCTCCTTGCCTGTGCCACTCTCGCCGACGATCAGCGTGGGCTTATCGATCTGCGCGATGCGCCGGGCCTTCTCCAGGCACTGGGACATGGCCGGACTGTTCCCCTTGATATCCGAGAAGGTGTAGCGGGCCACATGCCCCCGCTTTGCAATCTGATGCCGGAGGGATCGCTCCAGATTGGTCAGCTCCGTAATGTCCTTGAGCAACAGGATGTAGAGGTCCCACTGCCTGTCCCCTTTGTTGATCTTTTCTTTGGAGACAGTAAAGCTTTTTCCTCTGCCATGGAGTGTGCACAGTCGGTTGCGGAATTCGCGGTCGGAAAAGATGAGGTCCTTCAGCTCGGCTTCCCAGGGGAAATCCCGGAGGACCCTTCCATAAAGATTGGGGCTTAGGCCAAAGAGCCGGATGAAGTTCTGGTTGAAGTTAATGATCCGCCAGTTCTGGTCGTAGATGACGATGCCGTAGTCGATGCACTCCATCACAGCTTTGAGCTGAAGCGTGGAGGCGCCGGAGGAGTCATAGAAGTAGGAGAGAAAGTTGTCCGGTACGGAAATCGTCCTGGAATAGCGGATGATCGCCTCCTCCAGGGCACTGTCGAGGATATTGGCCTTTACGGCAATCTCCAGCATGGTGGTCAGGGAAAGCTTGCGTGGGCCGAGATCAAAGACCCGTGTGACCCCGTCCGGCACCTGGTCGGTCTGGCCGGAGACAATGGCCAGGCCGATCCGCTTTTTATTCAAATTCCGATTGCCGGGATAGTTGACGTAGAGATTGAGATTCGTCACCCCCGCCTCATACAGGGCGTTGACCGCCTGATGGGCGGAGGAATAGTAATTAAAGCAGGCCAGGGCCTCCGTACCCACGGGGAAAAGCTTCAGCGCGTCCACCTTGTCTCTGGAAAAGGAGAAATTCAGATTGATGATTTGGGCATCCGGCCGCATCTGGCGCCTGGCCAAGGGAAAGGAGTAGGGGTTGGTGATCAGTACGATATCCGCCTGAGCAATGCCGCTGTCGGATGTGAAATCGGTCCCGTCGTCGGACTGGACGCAGGGGAGGATATTGAGCCGTTCGCCAAAGACCTTGACAAGCTCTTCGTAGTACATCTCCTGTACGGCTCTCCGCTTTGTGACCAAAAGCAGTGTCTTCATTGGTATCACCCCAAAACACCCCATAAACGTCTCGCAATCGGATTAATAATATTATTTTAGAATAAATAAATTAGAAATGCAAGCAAAATATATACAATTTGAAAGATATTTAGTGATTTTATGGAGATAAACGCCTAATGATAGAGAAACAAAAGAATTTTTGGGCGATAGAGCCCACAAATAGCCCCATAACAGACCGGTAAAGCACGAAAGCGATGAATTTCAGCAAACGTGATGGAATTGGGCCCTTGAAAATACAGTGGGTTGCGGCTTTTTGGGGGGAAAAGAAAAAGTTGGCACACGATTTGCTTCATACAAAATTGAAAGCGGCGGCATGAGGCCGGCGCAAGCGGAGAAAAAGAGGAGGAAGCTTCAATGAGTGAGCAAGTCAAGAAGAAAACGGTAAAACCCTGGCAAGCGATGCTGATGCTGATCTTGGGCATCGCCATCATCTTCATAGGGCTGAAGATGGGCATCAACAACCGCATCATCCTGCTGTTTGACGGTGTACTGATGTGCGTGCTCTCCTGCTGCTTTGGTATTCGGTATGACGATCTACAGGCGGATATGAAGGCGACCATCAGCTCGATGCTGGTGGCCATTCTGATTCTGATTGCGGTCGGCGTGCTGGTGGGCACCTGGATGATTTCCGGTACTGTGCCCGTCATGATCTATTATGGCATGAAAGTGCTGACACCGGGGCTGTTCCTGCCCATCGTCTGCGTTGTCTGTACGCTGATGTCCACCATGGCCGGAACCTCCTGGGGCACTCTGGCCACCGTGGGCGTGGCCTTTATGGGCGTGGCCCAGGGTTTGGGCGTGCCGCTGCCGGCCACCGCCGGCGCAATCGTAGTAGGGGCTTTTTTCGGGGATAAGATTTCACCGCTGTCGGACTCCCCTGTGCTGGTCTCCAGCGTGACGGAGGTGCCCCTGATGGAGGGGATCAAGCACGCGCTTTTGTCCACCGGCCCGGCCTATCTCGTATCGCTGGTGTTCCTGAGTATATACGGGTTGCGCTTCGGCGGGGGCACCGTGGGCGGTGAGACCTATGAAGCCATTCTGAGCACGGTGACCAGCCAGTTCAACCTCTCGCCCCTGCTGCTCCTGCCTCCCGTTGTGGTGGTGGTCCTGATCGTCCTGAAAAAGCCGACCCTGCCAACCTTCACCGCCGGTATCTTTGTGGCTGTGGTCCTGGCCATGGCGCTCCAGGGAGAGAATGTGCACTCGGTGGCCTCTGCCATGTACGGCGGCTTTGTCAGCGACACCGGCGTGGAGGTGGTGGACAGCATGCTGACCCGGGGCGGCTTTACCAGCATGCTCGGGACGATCGGTCTGCTCATCGCCGCCGGTGTGTTCGGCGCCCCCCTGCGTACCGCCGGCGTGGTGGATATCCTGTTGGACTATGTGCACAGGATAGCCGGAAACTCCAAAATCATGGCCACCGGCGTCCTGATCATCCACGCGCTGTTCTTCACCATTACCGGAGCCTACTATGTCTCTTACCCCGTGGTGGGCTCCATGGTGAAGGATATGTTCCCGGAATACGGCCTGGACAAAAAGAACCTGATGCGCATCATGCTGGACACCGGCACGGGTCTCGCGCCCCTGGTGCCCTGGGCCACCACTGGAGCCTATGTAGTGAGCACCCTGGGCATTGACAATATGTCCTTTGCCCCCTTTGCCCCCATGCTGTGGCTGTCCATCATCATCTCCTTGGTGATGGGGCTTACCGGTATCGGGATGGCCAAGCTGAAGGCCCCAACAACCGCTCAGATGTGAGAGAGGAGAAGATCGGAATGGAAAAGATCATCAAGCGCTGGTACGATATGATTCGGATCAACAGCGTCAACGGGCATGAAGTCAATCTGGCAGATTACATCGCCAAGGAGCTTCGCGCCATGAACCTGGAGCCCCACTACAGCTACTTTCCCGAGGACCGGACGGAGAAGGCCCGCCCCTCTGTCTGGACGGTGCTCGACAGCGGAAAGCCGGGAAAGACCGTCATGCTCATTGGGCATATCGACACGGTGGATGTGGCCAATGGCTGGAACACGGACCCCTTTGTGCCCACCGAGGACGGGGATAAGGTCCACGGCCTGGGCGCCATGGATATGAAAGGTGGGCTGGCCGCCATTCTGGAGACCTTGGAGTATTATACCCGGCATACCGACGCATTTACCGGGACGATCGAGGCGTGCTTTGTCTCCGATGAGGAGGGGCTCTCCAAGGGAACTTACCAACTGGTGGAGGAGGGCATCACAGCCGATTACGCCATTATGGCGGAGTGCCGGTATGATAACGTCGCCATCGGGTTTCGGGGCCGCTACAGCTTTGAGGTGACGGTCCATGGCGTGGCCGCACATGCCAGCCACTATCCGGCGGTAGGTGAGAACGCATTGATCTCCGGAGGCAGACTGGCTGCGGCCATCGAGGCCCTGCCTACCCTGACCCATCCCAACCTGAAGCATGGAACCTGGTGTGTCCGGCACATGGAGGGGGGCAACAAGGGCACTTTGGTGGTACCCGAGGTCTGCAATATCTTCGTAGACCGGTATGTGGTGCCGGGAGAGGACGAAAAAACCTGTATCCAACAGATACTGGATGCCGCACGCGCACTGGGTCTGGAAGAGAAGGTGGAGGTCCGCCTTAAGCCCCGGAATTCCCCTTACATGCAGTCCTTTGCCCTGGAGCCGGATGACGACCTGGTCACCACCCTCCAGTGTGCGTTTAAAGAGGTTACGGGTGAGGAGCTGCCGGTGGAATACGACCCATCGGTCTGCGATTCCAATATTTTGGCGGTATCTCTGGGGATACCCACCGTGACCTTCGGCCCCTCCGGCGGCGGTATGCACGCTGCAAACGAGTACGGCCATGCCTGGCAGGTGAAAAACTGTGCAGAGGTCTATAGGCGGACCGTAGCGGAATTGCTCAAATGAACTCCCCCAACCCAATCCCATGTGGTTGTCACACCCCCATCCGGCCCCGCTTCACAAAGAGGCGGGGCCGGATGGGGGTATTTGGCCTCGCCGCACTCAGGGCGCGCCGCAGCGCTCCATCAGCTGCTCCAGATTGTGGAGGGTCTCCTTGTGGATATAGTGCTCTACCTGCTCCACCTGCTCCAGTTCATCCGTGGTGCCGTTGACCCAGCAGAAAAAACGGTGGAGCAGGTCATGGCGGTAGAGCAGATAGGCCCCCAGTTCCGTTCCGGCGGACGTGGGGCGGATCAGACCGTACTTTTCAAATGCCACCAGCCCCAGATCCCGGAGCTGATAGACCATTTTAGAGGCCGAGGAGGGTCTCACATTGAGCCGCTGCGCCAGAAAATTGATGCGTGCATAGCCTTCCGTCCTGGCCTGGCGGCAGATCATTTCCAGATAATCCTCCATGGCGCTGGTCACGGTTTGGCCGCTGCGCATCTCATAGCCCTTCTGGGTGTAGAACGCCTGCTCCTCTTCCATAGTCACCCATCGACCCCCTTCGCATAAGATAGGGTGCGGAAACAAAGTTTCCCTCCCACAACATCTTATGATTGGAGCTGCCAGATATGTTTGAACAGCTTTCTATGAACACGCTTCTGGACGGGCAGAGCGCCCTTGTGAGCCGGGTGGACGCGGAGCCGTCCATGCGCCGCCGGTTGCTGGACATCGGGCTCATCCCGGGGACCAGGGTGACATGCCAGGGACACAGCCCCGCCGGGGACCCGGCGGCCTATCTGATTCGCGGAGCGGTCATCGCGTTGCGGGAGCAGGACGCCCGCTGCGTGGCGCTGGAGCAAGAGAACGTGCCCCAGGCCGTCGGCCGGGCGGTGCTGGCCTGATGGGCCTTACACATACCTCCACCGGCGCGGGGGCTGCCGACGCCGGACTGATCATCGACAGACGCAGCCCAGAGGATCGGGTCATCGCCCTGGCGGGGAATCCCAACGTGGGCAAGTCCACGGTATTCAATGCGCTGACCAACCTTCGTCAACACACCGGGAATTGGCCGGGAAAGACGGTGACCAACGCGCAGGGGCGGCATACCCACCGGGGCCGGGACTATATTCTGGTGGATCTGCCGGGGACCTATTCCCTTATGGCCCATTCCGCCGAGGAAGAGGTGGCCCGGGACTTCCTCTGCTTTGGCGGTGCCGACGGCGCGGTGGTGGTCTGTGATGCCACCTGCCTGGAGCGCAACCTGAATCTGGTGCTCCAGACGTTGGAGATCACCCCGCGCACCGTTGTGTGCGTCAATCTGATGGACGAGGCGCGGAGCAAGGGGATCGAGGTGGATACTGCGGAGCTTTCCCGCCTTCTGGGCGTGCCGGTGGTGGCTGCCGCCGCCGGGAGGAACGAGGGCCTGGGGCAACTGATGGAGGCCGTCGCGGATATGGCGGCGGCGGAGGAGGCGCCCCATACGTTCCGGCCTGGCTACCCCTCAGCCGTAGAGAGGGCGCTGGCCCGCCTGGAGCCAGTGCTGGCCCGGCGGCTGGAGGGGCGGCTTCCGGCGCGGTGGACGGCCCTGCGGCTGCTGGATCAGGACCCCTCTCTGCTGTGTGCCTTGGAAAAATTCCTCGAAATCGACCTGATGGAGGACCCGGAGGTGCGCGTCGCCCTGCTGGAAGCGCAGGCGGGGCTGAAGGAAGAGGGACTGGACCAGGAGAGCCTGCGGGAGACCGTGGTGGCCTCTCTGGTCCGGGCAGGGGCGGAGATTGCCGGGGAGACGGTGACGTTCCACCGGGAGGACGCGGCCAGGAGGGACCGACAATTGGACCGTATCCTCACCAGCCGAGCCACCGGAATCCCAGTGATGCTGTGCCTGCTGGCTGTGGTATTCTGGATCACCATTGCCGGGGCCAATGTTCCGTCGGCCCTCCTGGCGGACGGCCTGTTCTGGGTGCAGGATCGGCTTACCGATCTCTTTGCGTACTTACAGGCCCCCGAGTGGCTCCACGGCGCGCTGGTGCTGGGGGTCTATCGGGTGCTGGCCTGGGTGATTTCTGTCATGCTGCCGCCGATGGCTATCTTCTTTCCCCTCTTTACCCTGCTGGAGGACTTCGGGTATCTGCCGCGGGTGGCTTTTGTGCTGGACCACGCTTTCCAAAAGGCGCGGGCCTGCGGCAAACAGGCCCTGACCATGTGTATGGGCTTTGGATGCAACGCTGCGGGAATCGTAGGCTGTCGGATCATCGACTCCCCAAGAGAACGACTGATTGCCATCTTGACCAATAATTTTGTACCCTGCAACGGGCGATTTGCGCCGCCATAGAAAAGGCAACAATGGCGCGCGCAGGGCTTATCATTCATCTGTGGAGCCGGGGAGGCGCGCGCCGGACGGGGAGCGGAGGTATGTAAGCAGGCAATCCAGCACCTCCACTTTCTGCTGCGGCGTCAGCCCCGCCTCTGAAAGACGCCGCCGGATGTATCTGGTGTAGATCTCGTCAATGCCGTCGGCGCGCGCCGGCCCCTCCGGCGCAGGGAGCGGATGGACCTCCACGGCTTGGACTCTGTTTTTTCGCACAGGCACCCTCCTTACACAAGACATACGGATAGGGTCATCCTATGCGAAAGTGTCCGCCGGATGCTTCCAAGAGCCAATTTGAAAAAAGTTTAGATTTCTATATTCCCTTGTTTAGGTTTTTCCTTTAAAATTAAAATCGAAAAGATGGGAGAGAACGGGGGAATCGGCAGTGAAGCGGCGGATCTTTGTCTACCATACGCTGACTGTGCTGGCGGCTCTGGTGGCGCTGCTTGCGGTCAGCGGCAGCGTGATGCACTGGATCACCAGCCGCTATCTGGAGTGGTCCCGCTCGGCGATGGACACCAGGACCGTACAGGTCCAGGAACGGCTCTCCGACTATACCGCCGACGGGAACTGGAAGGCGCTGGACGCGGAGCTTGCCGAACTGCGGTACAGCCTGTACGTGCTGGAAAACGGGCGGGAGATCTACTCCTCTTTGAATCCCTTTCAGGAAGAGAGCTACCGGCGGCTCTATGGGGACAAGTCCTGGCCCAGCCGGGATGCGCTCACGGTCCAGAACGAGGGTATGATCATGATCGGGACGCGGAGCGACGCCTATACCATCGTCGCCGTATCGCAGCCCGACGTACCGAAGATATTCGGGCACCAGCGTCCTCAGGGCGAGGCGTTCATGCTGACTCTCCTGGCCAGCGGCTTTGCCGCCATTGTGATCATCGTCCTGCTGAGCCTGATATTTACCAATTATCAGATCAAACAGCTCATGCGCCCTGTGAACGCCTTGGCCGAGGCGGCGCAGCGGGTGGAACAGGGAAATTTCTCCCAGCCGGTGGCATACGGCGGAGAGGACGAGTTTGCCTCGGTCTGTGCCGCCTTTGACCACATGCAGCAGCACCTGCTCTCCGAGCGGGAGAAAAACGCCGCCTATGAGCAGGCGCGCACCGATCTGGTGGCGGGGATCTCCCACGATCTGCGCACCCCCCTCACCTCGGTGAAGGGCTACATCAAGGGACTTCAGGATGGGGTTGCAAAGACGCCGGAGAAACAAGCCCAATATTTGGACATTGCGTACCGCAAGGCCTGTGATATGGACATCCTTCTCCAGCGGCTGTTCTACTTTTCAAAAATGGAGACGGGCAACCTGCCGCTGTTCCCCGAGCCGGTCGACCTGGGGCGCTTCGTACAGAAATTTGCGGAGGATATTCAGGGAGAACTGGAGGCCAAGGGCGGGCAGGTGATCCTGCGGGGCGCACCCGCGCCCCATCCCGTCCGGATTGACACCGAGCAGATGTATCGGGTGCTGACCAATCTGACGGACAACGCAATCCGGTACGCCGGAGCGGCCCCTCTGGAGATCACCCTGATGGTATGGAGAGAGCGGGACGCGGAACGCCTGCGCTTTGCCGACAATGGGACCGGCGTACCGGAGGAACAGCTCTCCCATCTCTTTGAGCAATTCTGGAGGGGCGATCAGGCCAGGGGAAGCCGTGGCGGCGAGGGAAGCGGCCTGGGGCTTTACATCGTCAAATATATCGTAGAGGCCCATGGCGGTACAGTTACGGCCCGAAACGACCACGGCCTGGTCTTTGAGATCGGACTGCCCTGTGAGGAGGCACTGTAAATGAGTAAAATTCTGATTGTGGAGGACGACAGCGAAATCGCCCTGCTGGAGCGGGACTATCTGGAAATCGAGGGATTGGAATCTGACGTGGTTTCAGACGGGGAGAGCGCGGTGTCCGCGGCGCTCTCCGGCGGCTACGATCTGGTGCTGTTGGACTTGATGCTGCCCGGCCTCAACGGCTATGATGTCTGCCGGCAAATACGGGACCGGGTTGACGTGCCCATCCTGATGGTCACCGCCCGCACCGACTCGGTGGACAAGATCCGGGGCCTGGGTCTGGGGGCCGACGACTATATCGCCAAACCGTTTGACCCGGCGGAGCTGGTGGCCCGGGTAAAGGCGCATCTGAGCCGGTATGCCCGGCTCACCGGGAGCGGGGGGCGGCAGGCGGAGCAGGAGGTCATTGTTGTGGGCGATCTGCAGATCCTTCCCCGGAGCTGGAAGGTCTACAAAGGGGAGCGGGAACTGAAGATGCCCAACCGCGAGTTTGCACTGCTGAAATTTCTGGCGGAGAATCCCAACATCGTCTTTTCCAAGGAACAGCTCTTTGAGACCATCTGGGGCTATGACTATGTGGGCGATAGCGCCACGGTCACCGTCCATATCGGGCGCATCCGGGAAAAGATAGAGGACAACCCGTCTCATCCCAAGATCATCGAGACCGTCTGGGGAGCTGGGTACCGTCTCAACCGTTGAGCAGAAATGGAAAAAGCCCCTCCGGGAGCGAGCTCGCTCCCGGAGGGGCTTTTTGGAATGTTTGGAAGCTGTTTAGAATTTGTTTCGATTTTCCTCCGGGGCTGTTTAGATTCCTCCAGTACAATGAAAAGCCGTAAACCGGATACAACCTCACATGGAAAGGATGGCTGGAAGCAATGAAATTCAACGTGGGGAAAAAGTCTGCGTCCGCACAGAATGCCTCTGGCGGAACAGCGGTAAAACCAAAGAAAAAAGGGCGGGGGAAAAAGCTGGTGGCGCTGATTTTGGTGTGCGCCATTGCCGGCGGCGGAGTTTGGTATTTCCTTGGACATAACAAGGCCTCTGCGGCCCAGGCGTCCGACACTACGTATACGACCGCCGCGGTCGAACGGCGGGACATCACGGCCTCCATCACCGGCAGCGGCACCCTGGAAGCGGCCAACTCCTATTCCGTCACCACCCTTCTGGAGGGCACCATTCTCACTGCGGACTTTGAAGAGGGAGACCAAGTGGAGGAGGGGACGGTGCTCTACACCATCGACTCCTCCAACGCGTCCAGCTCCCTGGAAAAGGCGGAGATCTCCCTCAACCAGTCGCAGCGCAGCTACAACAATAAGCTGGAGAGCCTGGAGGACCTGAACGTCACGGCCTCGACCTCCGGACGGGTGATCTCCCTGGATGTGGAGGTGGGAGATGATGTGTCGGCGGGGCAGACTGTGGCCACCATTCGGAACTCCGACGTGATGAGCCTCACGGTCCCATTCCCGGCGGACGATGCGGCGAACTTCTATGTGGGGCAGACCGCCTCCGTTACCCTGGACAGCACCTTCGAAGTGCTGAGCGGGGCCGTCAGCAAGATCTCTGCCGTAGATACGGTGCTCACCGGCAACATCATTGTCCGGGAGGTGACCATTGACGTCACGAATCCCGGCGGCATCTCCACCACACAGAGCGCCACGGCGGAGATCGACGGAGTTGGCAGCAGCTCCGGCAGCACCTTTGCGTACGAGGACGAGGCAGTGGTCACCGCAGCCATCTCCGGGGAGGTCGCCTCCCTCCAGGTCGCGGAGGGGGACTGGGTGGATAAGAACCAGGTGATAGTCGTTCTCAGCAGCGACACCTTGGCGGATGAGATCCAGAGCGCCTCCGAGTCCCTGCGCAACGCGGAGCTCTCCCTGGAGTCCCAATATGACCAGTTGGACGATTACACCATCACTTCGCCTATCTCCGGCACGATCATCGACAAGAACTACAAGGCCGGAGAGACCACCGAGTCCAATCAGGTCCTCTGTTCCATCTATGACCTCTCTTATCTCACCATGACCCTCAGTGTGGATGAGCTGGACATCGCCGATATTGCCGTGGGACAGACCGTTTCCATCACGGCGGACGCTGTGGAGGATGCGACCTATGAGGGCGTTGTCACCAAGGTCAGTGTGGCGGGTACCTCGTCGGGCGGCGTCACTACTTATCCCGTCACCATCCGTATCGACGAGACCGATGGCCTCCTGCCCGGCATGAGCGCCGACGCCACCATCGTTCTGGACAGCGCCACCGATGTGCTGGCCATCCCCTCCGCAGCCCTGATGCGGGGCAATCTGGTCCTGGTCACCGCCGACTCTCCCAGCGCCGCCAACGGCACCGCCATGAGTATTCCGGGAGATGGACAGAAGGAGGGCACGGACAGCGCCGAGAGCGCCTCCGGCCAGTCGGGAGCGGAGTATGTCTCCGTGGAGGTCACCGTAGGCGTTAGCGACGACAGTTACCTGGAGGTCATCTCCGGCCTTCAGGAGGGCGATACCGTGGCCTATATCCCCACAACCAGCTCCGGCAGCAGCTTCCAGATGGGCATGATGCCCGGTGGCGGCGGAATGCCAGGCGGTGGCGGCGGGATGCCCGGCGGCGGCGGCCCGGGAGGATTCTGATATGAACGCCCTCATCGAGTTTAAAGAGGTCTGCAAATATTACCATATGGGGGACACCACCGTGGTGGCCGCCGACCACATCTCCTTTCAAATCTATAAGGGCGAATTTGTGGCCATTGTAGGTCAGTCCGGTTCCGGTAAGTCCACCTGTATGAACATCATCGGGTGCCTGGATGTCCCCTCTGAGGGGATCTACCTGCTGGACGGGCGGGATGTGGGACAGATGAACAAAAATGAATTGGCGGAGATCCGCAACGAGCTTTTAGGGTTTATTTTCCAGCAATACAACCTGCTGCCCAAGCTCAATCTGGTGGAAAATGTGGAAGTTCCGCTGATGTATGCCGGTGTCCCCAGGGCGGAGCGCCGGGAACGGGCCAAGGTGGCCCTGGAAATGGTGGGGCTGGGGGATAAGCTCAAGCACAAGCCCACCCAGCTCTCCGGCGGTCAGCAGCAGCGGGTGTCCATCGCCCGGGCGCTGGTGGGGGAGCCGGCGGTCATCCTGGCCGACGAGCCCACCGGGGCCCTGGACTCCCGGACGGGACGCGAGGTGCTCTCGCTGCTCCAGGAGCTCCATGCCGCAGGCAACACGGTGGTCCTCATTACCCACGACAATTCCATCGCCGTTCAGGCGCAGCGGATTATCCGGCTGGAGGACGGGCACGTGGTCTATGACGGGCCTTCCGACGCGCCGGAGGCGGTGGTCACGCCCAAGGCCGCCGGCACGGGAGGAGGCGCATCGGCTTGAGCATTCTGGAATCTCTCTCCCTGGCCATTAAGAATATCCTCTCCAGCAAGACAAGGACCCTGCTCACCATGCTGGGCATTATCATCGGCGTGGCCGCCGTTATCGTCATCGTGGGCCTGGGCAACGGCCTGGAGGGCTATGTCACGGACAGCTTTTCCAGCATGGGCACCAATACCCTCACCGTTTCGGTCATGGCCCGCGGCTCCACCCGCACCCTGGAGGTGGAGGATATGTATGACATCGTGGATGAGAACAGCCAGTATTTGGACCTGGTCTCCCCCACAGCCAGCATGGCGGGTTCGGTAAAGATCGGCTCCGATACCTCCAGCTACACCTCTGTCAGCGGTGTGAGCGAGGATTACTTTGACATCAAGGGGTATGATGTGTCCAAAGGCCGCGGCCTCCAGTACAGCGACGTCTCCCAGCGCAGCAAGGTCTGCGTGGTGGGGGCCTATCTGGACCAGGCCTATTTCGGCGGCAACTCCGTGGGCCAGACTCTGCGGGTGGGAGGCCAGAGCCTGACCATCGTCGGGGTCATGGAGCAGCAGAGCGACGAGCTGGAGGAGGGCGGTACCGACGATTGCCTGTATCTGCCCTACTCCACAGCCTCAAGGATATCGGGGCGGATCTCCAGCTATGTGATCACCGTGCGGGATGAGAACTACCTCTCAGAGAGCAAGGACGCGCTGGAGGATGCGCTCTATGACTTTTTCGAGAGCGACGATTTCTATACCGTCGTCAGCATGTCCGAGATGTTGGAGACCATGACCAGCATGATCAATATCCTGGTGGGTGTGCTGGCCGGCATCGCCGCCATCTCTTTGGTGGTGGGCGGCATCGGCATCATGAACATCATGCTTGTCTCCGTCACGGAGCGGACCCGGGAGATCGGCATCCGAAAATCCCTGGGCGCTAAAGAGCGGTACATCATGGAACAGTTTGTCATCGAGGCGGCCTGTACCAGTGCACTGGGCGGCGTCATCGGCATCCTCATGGGGTACGGCCTGTCCTCCGTGGCCACGATGGTGGTCACCCGGCTCATGGAGGAGACCCTTACAGTGGCCCCCAGTGTCGGGGCGGTGATCATGGCCTTCGGGATCTCGGTGGGCATCGGCGTCCTCTTCGGTTATCTGCCCGCCAAGAAGGCGGCCGCACTCAACCCCATCGACGCCCTGCATTACGACTGATTTAGGAGTGAAAAGGATGAAAAAGCGTTTGATCTCCCTGGCGCTCACGCTGTGCCTGGCCCTCTCCCTGGGGACCACCGGGGTACTTGCCGCACAGGACGAGACTACGGCCCTGGAGACTGTAAAGGTGCTGGGCATCATGGTAGGAGACGAGAACGGAAACATGAACCTCTCCTCCCAGGTGACCCGTGCCGAGTTTGTAAAGATGATGACGGCCGCTTCCTCCTATAAGGACACCGTGGGCAGCGGGTACGGCGCCTCGCTCTTCAAGGATGTGAAGAGCAGTCACTGGGCCAGCGAGTACATCAAGCTGGGTGTGGAACAGGGCTGGTTCACCGGCTATGTGGACGGCACTTTCCGCCCGGACAACTCCATCACGCTGGAGGAGGGATGTACCGCCCTGCTGCGTCTGCTGGGCTATGATTCCGGCAGCCTGGCGGGCTCCTTCCCCACCGCGCAGCTCTCGAAGGCCGGCGCCATCGGACTTTTGGACGATACGACAGCCATGCAGGGCCAGACCCTGACCCGCCAGGACTGCGTGACCCTATTCTACAATCTGCTGACGGCGGGGAACAGCGCGGGGGCCGTCTATGGCGCCACGCTGGGGTACACCATTACCAATGGGGAAGTGGACTACTCCACTCTGGTCAGCAGCGACACCAAGGGCCCTTATGTGGCCTCCTCCGGTACTCTTGAGCTGCCCTTCAGCACGGATCATGTCACGGTCTACCGCAACGGCAGCGCCTCTAGCCTCTCGGCGGTGAAGCAGTACGACGTCTACTACTATAACGCCAACCTCCGCACCGTCTGGATCTACAGCAATCGGGTTACCGGTACGCTCACTGCGGTTTCTCCCAATCGGGCAGCGCCCACTTCCGTCACTGTGGCGGGCACGACCTACGACATCGGCACCTCCACCGCCACCTATAAACTCTCCAGCCAGGGCGGGTTTGCCGACGGCGATACCATCACCCTCCTGCTGGGGATGAACGGCGAGGTGGTGGATGCCATCAGCGCGCAGGACAGCGATACCGTCTATTACGGCGTGGTGGTCGCCAGTGAAAAGTCCGCCTCGTCTTCCACCACCGTATCCGATACCGCCAGCGTGCAGACTGCCACCCAGGTCGCCTGCTCTGACGGGACCACCCGCACCTTCTACCACGACGGAAGCGCCTTCTCCACCGGACGTCTGGTGACTGTAACGGTGAACAGCAGCGGCACCACGGTGAAGAGCCTCTCCAGCCGTAGCTTGACCGGCACCGTCAGCAGCGACGGCACCCGTTTTGCAGGGTATGACTTTGCCGCCGATGCGGAGATCCTGGACACCGACAGCGAGGGCGGGTATGTCCGCATTTATCCCTCCCGCCTGGCGGGGAGCAAGCTCACCTCCGACAATGTGCGCTATTACACGCTGGATGAAAACGGGGATATCGACCATCTGATTCTGGAGGAGGCGACGGGTGATACGCGGACCTATGTGTACGTGACTGAGGCCGACAAGTCTGTAAGCGATACAAGCGTCTCCGGGACGTATACCTATCTCTACAAGGGGGCGTCCAGTACGGTCAGCGGTTCTACCGCCTATAATGTCTCGGCTGGCGGCGCGGTGCTCCGCTATGACGGCGGCAGTCTGAGGAGCATCCAGCAGCTTACCTCGGCAAAGCTGACCCAGCTCTCCGACCTCTACGCCATGGCCGGGAATCAGAAATACCTGCTGGATGAGAATGTACAGGTGCTGCTGAAAGACGCGGGCTCCTCCAGCGGATACTATGCCACCACGCTCTCCGAGATCAATGCGGACGATTATTCTCTGGTGGGCTGGTACGACGATATGGGCTGTCCGGCCGGCGGGCGCATCCGCATCATTGTGGCCACGGCAAACTGAGACCTCCAGCCATCCAGGCTTCCTATACAGATACCGAGGAGCGGCGTCCCACTGTCGGGACGCCGCTCCTTCCGGCTTTTGGGGAGGGGGACCGTCCAGAAAGAAAGTTGGCGGCCGCGCCCCCCAAATCCGACGGCTTACCCTCGAGCAAGGGCGCTATGCTATAGGCGGCGGGGCCGCTTGGCACTACAGACCGGGATGGAGGGGGGAGGAGCACAGTGAAATTCAAGATATACAGCCGGAAATCCGTGTTTACCGGCAAGGGGGAGTCCATTGAAAATCAGGTAGAGATGTGCAGAGATTATATTTTTGCAAACTTCCCAGGCAGTGAGGAGTGCGATATCACCGTCTACGAGGACGAGGGATTCTCGGGAAAAAACCTGGATCGGCCCCAGTTCCAGAGGATGATGCGGGATATCAAGCGCGATAAACCTGACTGCCTGGTCTGTTATCGTCTGGACCGAATCAGCCGCAATGTGGGGGACTTTGCCGCCCTCATTGAAGAGCTGGGCAGAAGGGGGGTCGCCTTTGTCTGTATTCGGGAAAAATTTGACACAGGGACCCCGATGGGAAAGGCCATGATGTATATTGCCAGCGTGTTTGCCCAGTTGGAACGGGAGACCATTGCCGAGCGGGTGAGGGATAACATGCTGATGCTTGCGAAAATGGGGCGCTGGCTGGGGGGGACGACTCCCACGGGCTATACTTCGGAACGGGTGCGGGAGATCATTGTGGAGGGCAAGGTGAAATTCTCCTGCCAACTGAAAGAGAAGCCGGAGGAAATCCGGACCGTACAGACGATCTACGAAAAATTTCTGGAGCTTCAGAGCCTCAGCGGGGTGCGCAGGTACCTGCATGAACAGGGACTCCGCTCCCGGCGGGGGGAGGACTTTTCCCTGATCGGGCTGCGGGAGATCCTGCAAAATCCAGTCTATTGCGCGGCGGACCAAGAAGCGCTGAACTATTTTACAGCGCGGTGCGCCGACGTCTGCTTCACGGCGGAGGCGTGCGGGCGGGGGCGGGGGCTGCTGGCCTACAACAAGCGGGATTACACCAAGGGGCATGCACCCCGCAACCCTGTGGAAAAATGGATTGTGGCAGTGGGAAAGCACAGGGGGCTGATCTGCGGGCGGGACTGGGCAGTGGTACAGGAGCTGCTGGAGGCGAACCGGTCGGGTGCCCGCCGGGTCGGCGCTCACAACAGTTACGCCCTCCTGTCCGGAGTGATCCGCTGCACCAGGTGCGGCGGGCGGATGTTTGCCAAGGCGCGCAGTGGCAGAGACGAGCAGTACGATTATATCTGCCGGACCAAGCTGGAGCTTGGACGCGGGGCCTGCTCCTGTCAGAATCTGCATGGAGAACAGGCGGACGATACGGTGTGCCGCTGTCTGGAAGCCCATATGCGCCCCGGTCCGGGGCTGGAGCGGCTGCTGGAGGGGATGAGACGGGAATTTGCAGAGGAAGAGGAGCGGACCCCGACTGCTGCGGCGCGTAGCCGCCGGGAGGCGTGCGGCAGGGAGCTGGACCGATTGGTTCTCGCGCTGGGCTCTGGTGGCGGGCAGGACGGCGCCTTTGTGCAGAGGATCGCGGCCCGAGCCGCGGAACTGGAGGAAGAGCTGCGCCGTTTGGAAGCGGCCGCACAGAAGCGGGAGCAGAGAGCGGAAAGCGGGAAGGCGGAGGCGCTGTGCGCCGAATTCTTGGACCCCGCTCAGTGCACCGCACGCATGTCGGTGCCGGAAAAGCGGGCGCTGATCCGCAGACTGGTCCAGAGGTGCGAATGGGACGGCGGTACGCTCCGGATCTTTCTCTCCGCAACCGGCTGAACGGTCCCAACTCCCGGTCCTTCTTTCCCCACAGCGACGCTTTGAACGCCGCGGGACCGGAAAAGTTGCCGTTGGGATGGCGGCGCATTTCCGATCCTCATTGCGATTATCAGCATGTTCTTTGTGGGGGTGAACGCCGGCCCGGGAAAATCGCTGCTGGCGGCCGTTATGCTCACCGGCGTCATCCTCCTGGGCGTGGTCATGACCTTCTGGGTGTCCCGGCTCCTGTCCGCCACCATCCTGAAAGGCGTGCCCTCCTCCTTCACCCTGGAGCTGCCGCCCTACCGCAGGCCCAGGGTGGGGCAGGTCATCGCCCGGTCGGTGTTGGACCGGACCCTCTTTGTACTGGGGCGGGCTGTAGCAGTGGCCGCTCCGGCGGGCCTTGTCATTTGGCTGTGCGCCAATGTGCAGGTGGGGGGCGTCAGTGTGCTCGCCCACTGTACCGGGTTCCTGGACCCCTTTGCCCGGCTTCTGGGGTTGGACGGAGTGATCCTTATGGCCTTTATTTTGGGGTTCCCGGCCAACGAGATCGTGATTCCCATCATCATCATGAGCTATCTCTCCACCGGAACCCTACTGGAACTGGACGATTTGGGGGCGCTGCATGAGCTGTTGGTCCGAAACGGTTGGACCTGGCTGACCGCAGTGTGCACGATGCTGTTTTCCCTGATGCACTGGCCCTGTTCCACTACCTGTATGACCATCGGGAAGGAGACCAAAAGTATGAAGTGGACGCTGCTCTCCTTCGCCATCCCTACGGGGATCGGCATGGTGGTCTGCTTTCTGGTGGCGAGCGGCGCACGGATCCTTCAACTTGTTTGACCCCGCGCTTTGCGATAAGAGCCGGACCTTTTTCTTTCGAAAGGCCCGGCTCTTATCATGGGCTTTATGGGGAACGGAAAAAATCCTTCCGGTCGGATGGCTGGTGCATAGAAAGGATAGGGGAAGCCACGCGGATATACGGTTTGAAAATGAAACAGGAGGCAGAGACGCCGGGGGAATCTGAGCGTTCTCCGGCGGGTTACCGTGAAATTTTTGAATGCGGCAGAAAAGAGACAGAAGAGAACGGAATGGGAGGAGGGAAGCGGCAAAAAATTTGCTGAAAATATATGGTTCATACCTCATAATTTCGACACCCTGTTACTTGACTTCCACTTTCATATGCCTATAATTAAAAGCCGGAAAAGCGAATAACGAAAGAATAAAAGCTTTCGGAAGGCGCTTTTTGTGCGTTGGGACCGGCTTTTTGTGGAAGGAGCCGGAAAAAAAGGAGGGAACTCTATGATCACATTTTTTGCTTGCCTGGTCCTGCTGATCGTGGGCTTTTTCACCTACGGCAAGTTGGTGGAAAAAGTATTCCGCGTGGACAACAGGCAAACCCCCGCAGTGGCCCATCCGGACGGGGTGGACTTTGTTCCCATGAAGACATGGAGAATTTATTTGATCCAGCTGCTGAACATCGCGGGTTTGGGTCCCATTTACGGCGCGCTGGCGGGCGCGTGCTGGGGACCTGTGGTCTACCTTTGGATTGTGTTCGGGACCATTTTGGGCGGCGGAGTCCATGACTTCCTGTCCGGCATGATGTCCGAGCGGCATGATGGCAAGTCCATCTCTGAACTTGTGGGTATCTACATGGGGAAGGTCATGACCTTCATCATGCGTGTCTTTTCCGTGGTCCTGCTGGTGATGGTGGGCGTCAACTTCTCCGTGGGCCCCGCCAAGCTGATCGGTATGCTCACTCCGCCTGTCGTCGGCACATCATTCTGGCTGGCAGTCATCCTGATCTACTATCTGCTGGCAACGTTTCTCCCCGTCGACAAGATCATCGGAAAGATCTACCCGATTTTCGGCATCTGCCTGATCATCATGGCGCTGGGGATCGCGGGGGCGATCCTGATCAACCCCGCCTATGAGCTGCCCGAGCTGACAGCCGCCGCGTTCTCCGTGGTACATCCCAAAGGACTGCCTATGTGGGCCATGATGTTTGTCACCGTGGCCTGTGGCGCGATCTCCGGCTTCCATGCCACACAGTCCCCCATCATGGCTCGCTGCCTCACCTCTGAGCAGGAGGGGCGCACCGTGTTTTACGGCGCCATGGTAACAGAGGGCATCATTGCCCTGATCTGGGCGGCTGCCGGTGTAACCTTCTATAACGGTGTGGGGCCGCTGTCCGACGCCATCGACGCACTGGGACAGGGCGGTGTGGTCTATGAGATATCCACCACGCTGATGGGCCCGGTGGGCGGCGTGCTGGCCATGATCGGCGTGATCGCTTGCCCCATCACCTCAGGTGACACGGCTTTTCGCTCCGCACGGCTCACCATCGCGGACTGGTTCCACATCGACCAGTCCAGCGTCAAAAAGCGCGCCGCGCTGTCCGCCCCCCTGCTGGTGGTGGGCGCGGTGATTGCTACGGCGCTGCCTTGGGATATCCTGTGGCGTTATTTCTCCTGGTCCAACCAGACGCTGGCCATGATGGTGCTGTGGACCGGCGCAGTGTTTCTCTTCCGGTTCGGCTACCCACCCGTGTGCTGCTTCATGGCGGCTTTGCCGGCGACCTTTATGTCCGCGGTCTCCATGACTTACATCCTGCAGGCGCCTGAGGGGTTTCAACTCTCTACCTCCATCGCCTACCCGGTAGGCGTGATCTTTGCCGCGGCCTGCTTGGTGCTTTTTGTGGTCCAGACCTATGTGAGGAATCGGGATTCCGCCGGCACCGCAGAGGTCAGGGCGTAGAAAGCGATCCCCTTTTCCTGCAATAAAAACCCACCGGCTTAGCTGGGTGCTCATAAGACAGTAAGCCTAAAATACTGAAACTTATGGCATCTGTCAAACGGGAACGGTCAAAAAGAGTGTCGGACTTAACCCTTGCGGTTGAGTCCGGCACTTTTCTTTTGCCTTGAAGTTGATCCGTCTGAGACAAGTTGTCCCAAAGTAAGGTATATCCTTCAGAGCCGCCCCCTTGCCCATGATTGGGCAAGGGCGGGGGGATTGGGTTGAACGCTTAAAATCAGGGGTGCATCTGTTAGCTTTTTGTGTTCTGACCCATTGTGGTGCAAGGGCTCCAAGGCGTGATTTTGGGGTGGGGTATATAATATCATTCCTCGCCCCCGATTTGGGCATATATGTTCCACATTTCTGGGGCCGGAAATAAGGGGCAGACCCGATAGGGGCTGTGACGCAACAACTGAGCTTTGGGACAATTTGTCCCGAAGCTCCGCCGGGTTTGGGGAGGTCCCCAACAAGCAAAATCGCAAGTGTGGCCACACTTGCATTGCTTGCCGGAACGTGCAGGGCCAGAAAGTGAGCGATTGAGCAAGGCTTGTTAATCGTGTTGACTTTCCTCACTTTTGGGTATATGCTATAACAAGTTTTAAAGATGCAAAAACATACAAGGCGGTTATAGCAATGGAATCTATGAATTTGAAAATTGGTGAGAAGCTGAAAAGCCTCCGCAACACCCGAACTATGTCTCTGGATGATGTTTCGGCTCTGACTGGCGTAAGCAAGCCCATGTTGGGCCAAATCGAGCGCGGTCAGTCCATCCCCACGGTGACAATACTCTGGAAGATCGCCACGGGACTGAAAACGCCGTTGTCCTACTTCCTGGAAGGGCCACAAGCTGAATACACCATCGTCAGCCCGGATCAGGCCAATGTGATTTTAGGGGACGGCGGAAAAATGCGGGCCTATCCTCTATTCACCTATGACCCGGTGCGGAGCGTGGAAACATTCTACATCGAATTTGACCCAGATTGCCGCCATTCCTCGGACAAGCACAATGACGGTGTGGAGGAACACGTCTTTGTTCTGCGCGGGACGCTGCGGCTTGTCCTGGGAGAGAAAACGGTGGATGTTGGTGAGAAACAGGCTGTCCGTTTCCGGGCCGATATGCCCCATGCCTATCAGAATTTGTCCGAGAGCGGGTGCGCGGTCTATAACACAATCTTTTATCCGAGCCACTAAAGGAGGGCCGTCATCATGTATGAATTGATCCAGGTTTCAGAGCAAAGTTACTACATCCAAAGTCCAGCAAAAATTGGGCTGGTGAAGCTGAACAAGCAGGACGTTTGCCTGATTGACAGCGGCAACGATAAGGACGCAGGGCGTAAGGTGCGGCAACTTCTGGAAGCCAACGGCTGGCGGCTTACCGCCATCTACAACACCCACTCCAACGCTGACCACATCGGCGGCAATAAGTATTTGCAGGGCCAGACCGGGTGCATGATTTACGCTCCAGGGATTGACTGCGCCTTTACCCATCACCCCATCCTGGAGCCGTCCTTTTTGTATGGCGGCTACCCATGTAAGGAGCTGCGGCACAAATTCCTCATGGCCCAGGAGAGCGACGCCCAGGAGCTGACCAAAGAATCCTTGCCGGAGGGCTTTGAGATCATCCCCCTGCCGGGACATTTCTTTGATATGGTAGGCTTTCGGACGCCTGATGATGTGGTCTATCTGGCGGATTGCCTGTCCAGCCGGGAAACGCTGGACAAGTATCAGATCGGCTTCATCTATGATGTTGCCGCCTATCTGAACACGATGGAAATGGTCAAATCCCTGCGGGCAAAAATGTTCGTTCCGGCCCACGCTGCCGCCTCCGAGGATGTGACAGAGCTGGCACAGTATAACATCGACAAGGTGTTGGAGATTGCGGATAAGATCACCGGCATCTGCCGAGAACCGCTTTGCTTTGAAGTGATCCTGCAAAAATTGTTTGCGGACTATGGGCTTACCATGAACTTTGAACAGTATGTTTTGGTGGGCAGCACCGTCCGCTCCTATCTAGCGTGGCTGAAAGACAACGGCAGGGTGAACACTCTATTTGAAGACAATATGCTGCTCTGGCAGAGGGCATAGCAGCCATACAACGGCGCAGGGATTGGTTGGCCCATCCCTGCGCCGTTTGCTCCGTCACGCACAAAAATGAAGATATTTTACAAGCCAGCACAATCCCCCGGCTGTTATAATGGGACGGGCAAGGAGGTACACCGTATGAAAAAAGAAGTGCGAACGGTGGTCTACGATGACGAACTCCACATTGAGGCTTACCGTTTTGAGGGCATTGTACAGCCTTTTCCGAACCATTTCCATGAATACTATGTGATCGGATTTATGGAGGACGGGGAACGTATCTTGTCGTGCAAAAATCAGGAGTACACCATCACAAGAGAGCATTTGTCAAGGGGGATTTCACCCAAAAGATGAAATCCCCCGACAAACTGGAAACTGTATGCCCATTAAATTTCATCATGATAATACCGAGTAATAAGTTCCACCATACTTGCGGCTACTTGTTTCCAACAAAACATTTCGTGTTCCCAAATGTAGATAGCGTTTTCATCAATAACTCCGTCAGAGTCTGCATGATAGCAATAATAGTCCCCGCAGCCGTTTGTAGCAAAAAAGATAAACTTGTCTAATTCCTTCGCAAATTCTTCATCGCTGTACATTTCTTGAGTTTCTCTGTTTAATATGGCTTGCGCGATTATCTCCTTTGCAGACAAGAGAAGATATTTGTCCCCGTCCAATTCATAAAGAAGTTCCCATAGCTCTTTCGGAAAGGGGTAGCCGACTGCCTTTTCTGCTTTCTCAATTTCTTCTCCGGTACAAGGCGATTGTATCTTTACATACTCATTGTTTTGCGTTAATTCTAAAATCAATTCTTTGTACACAATTAGAGTACTCCCTCTAAAAAATATGATTTGTCGAATTGGCACGAGCAAAGTATGCCACCAAACCGAGCGGCATTCAACCCCTTTGATAGGTTATGATAGTAGTGGCAAGCAATGCGCCGGTATATACCCGGCGCAGCTTGTTGGTGGCCGACGGCCCCAAAACCCCCAGTGCATCGACGCAGCGGCGTTCGATGCACAAGCCGCCGTTGGCGTCTGCTGCATATACTGGAAGGGGAAAGCTGATGGCGGAGCCGTCCCGTCCCAGTTCCTCCCGGAGGGCGCACGATGGCCGCAGGCCATACCACCACCTGCCAGCGGCGGTGGTGAGTAAGTGCGCCCTTAGCCGGGAGCCTATAAAGAAAGAGCGTCTAGGTTATCCCCAGACGCTCCCCGATCCGCTTTCTCCTGCTGGTCAATCGCCTCCCCTCCAGCTTCTGCCATTCTGCCACAAATGAGCCGTCAGCCAGCGTAATGTATTGGGTGGTTAACTTATCCTTTACATAGTACATCTCAGGATTTTTGCTGTGTAAGGGAGAGATAAAATATGAGAAAAGCTTTGCCAAAGTCCCTTGAGACTGGAATTTCAGGGTGCTATACTCGACTTCGCAGTTCCGGGAGGGGCGGCTGCCCGGCACGGAACCGGCAAATTGAGACAAGGGAGTAATCAAAAATGCAGACACGGGAAAAGATCTTGGCCAGTGTTCTCAGCGGTGCGCTGCTGGTAGGCGCTTGCGCGCCGGCTTTAGCGGCTACGGTCCACTACAACGACGGTAGTACGGTGGGCGGCTCCGAGGCCTGGAAAGCATGGACTGAGTCATGGGCATCCGTCGCCACGGACTACACCAAGGTGTCTCTGACCCCGGGCAAAAATGAGACTGAGCTGAATTTTGCGTGGTACAGCAAAGTGGAGGACGGCAAGGCGGCTACACCGGTGGTACACTTTGGCGCCGACAAGGCCCGGCTCACAGCGTTCACCGGCATATCCGCCGATGTGGACCAGAGCCTGACCGATGGAGTGGCCTATGTCTATAACCATGTTACCGTTACCGGATTGGCAGAGAACAGCACATATTATTACACCGTGGAAAAGAATAGTGTGGAGACCGAACCGGTGGAGTATAAGACCGGCAGTTTCTCCAGCATAAAGATGCTCTATGTGGGAGACCCCCAGATCGGCGCCTCCAAGGGACAGCCCCAGGGGACGGACAGTCTGGCGGCTGATGCGGGCGTTGCCAACACCGCCGCCCGAAACGACAGCTTCGGCTGGAACCGCACGCTGGAGATCGCCACCGAGCAGAATCCCGGCATCAACTTCATCATCTCCGCCGGCGACCAGGTCAACAAGACCGGCAAACCCAAGGAGGAGGAGTATGCGGGTTATCTGAATCCCCAGGCGCTCCAGAGCCTGCCCGTGGCCACGACCATCGGCAACCACGATTCTCTGAACCTCGACTATATGTATCACTTCTATAACCCCAACGCCACGGAGTACGGGGCGACCCAGGCCGGCGGCGACTATTACTACTCCTACGGCCCCGGGCTGTTCATCGTGCTGAACACCAACAACTATAATGTGGCTGAGCATGAGAAGGCCATCGCAGAGGCCGTGGCCTCTGACCCGGATGCCGCCTGGCGCGTGGTCACGATTCACCAAGACATCTACGGCACCGGACTGGATCACTCCGACACGGACGGTATGATCCTGCGTACCCAGCTCACCCCTGTTTTTGATCGGTACGATATTGACGTGGTGCTTCAGGGACACGATCACACCTACAGCCGCAGCAAGCTGCTCTATGGCGACGGTCAGACCCACAACAACTATGAGTTCCAGCTCAATGCGGAGGGGAGCGACTATGACTGGGATCATGCCTACGACATTACCAACTCCACCCAGATCCCCCTTTCCCCTGAGGAGGGCGACGCGGACGGCTCCGCTCTTTTGACTGCCTTCCAGCAGGACAACCGGTGCTATACCATCGAGTCCACCACCGGCAATACGGCGGTGAATCCCAAGGGCATCCTCTATATGTCCGCCAACTCTGCCTCCGGCTCTAAGTTCTACGAACTCATCGCCGCCCAGCAGGATTACATCGCCAACCGGAGCCAGAACTGGCTGCCCAGCTATTCCGTCATCAACATGACTGAGACCAGCTTCTCCATCGACACCTATCAGATCACCGACGGCGGCAAGGCGGAGAAGATCGACGAGACCTTCGCCATCGAGAAGGACGCCTCCACCGCGGTCCCCGTCGCTTCCCTGGCCGTGGGCGGCGAGACCTACTACCGCCTGCGGGATGTGGCCGCCTCTGTGACCGGCAGCGCCAATCAGTTTGATGTGAGCTGGAACGGCGGCGTAGTCATTGAGACCAAGACCGCCTATACCGGTAATCTCCCCGAAACCTCCGCCGCGGAGGGCGCCGCCGTTACGCTGGACCTCACCGTGGACGGCCAGGCCGTCTCTACTGCCGCCATGCTGGCGAACGGCAATTACTATGTGCCCGCTTCCTTCCTGACCACGCTGGGCGTGGCCGTGGGAGCCTGACGGGCCGCCCGAAAGAAAGAGGGGAGAGACGGATCTTCCGCCGGTCCGCGTGCCGGTGGAAGGTCCGTTTCCTTCCACGCAGAAAGGCTGAATATTTTGAAACTGAGAGCGTTTTTCCTGCGCTGGGGCATCCCACTGGCGCTGCTGGCCCTGCTTGTGGTCGTCACCATTTTTATCAACCAGGTGGAGCGGGTACCTCTGGTGGTCCGGGAGGGGCAGACCTTTGAGAAAGGGATTGTCACCGAAATATTGCAGGATAACCTCCAGCCGGACGGAAGCCGTACGGGAGAGCAGGTGGTCATGGTGCGCATGACCACAGGTGTGCGGGCCGGTCAGGAGATGCGGACGACCAGCAGCTCAGGCTATCTCTTTGGTGCGGGGTGCACGGTGGGAATGAAGGTGGTGGTCCTGCAGAGCGTGGCGGGCGAGTCCATCATTACCACCGTATATGCGCAGGACCGGGGCGGAGTGATCTATCTGTTTGCCGCGCTCTATCTGTTGGTGCTTTGCCTGGTGGGGGGGAAGCAGGGGATCAAAGGTGCGCTGGGACTGGTATTCACCTTCCTGTGTATTCTCTTTGTGTACCTGCCGCTGGTCTATCGGGGCTTTTCGCCCTTCTGGGTGGCGGTGCTGGTGTGTGTAGTCACCACGGTGGTCACTCTTTATCTCATCGGAGGTCCCACAAAAAAGACGCTGGTCGCGGCCGGCGGCACCATAGCGGGCGTCATCATTGCAGGCGTCGCCGCCACGCTGTTCAGCATGGCCTCAGGCATCAGCGGCTGGAATGTTTCCGATATCGAGAGCCTGCTTACTCTATGGAACGTGGCCGATATCCAGGTGGGAGGTCTTCTGTTCTCCGGTCTCCTCATCTCCAGTCTGGGGGCGGTCATGGATGTGGCGATGTCTATCGGAAGCGCAATCGGTGAGATCCATGCCCAGAATCCGGCGATTTCCAGGCGGGACCTCTTCCGGGCAGGGATACATGTGGGGCGGGACATGATGGGGACCGACAGCAATACACTGATCCTGGCCTTCGCAGGAGGGAGCGTGAGCATGCTCCTGCTGGATTATGCCTACGACTTACCGTATTTGCAGATCATCAATTCCAATAATATCGGTATCGCCATCATGCAGGGACTCTCGGGGAGCTTTGGCATCGTGCTGGTGGTTCCGATCACCGTCCTCCTGGCCGTAGCCGCATATACGGGCGGAGGAGCGAGGGCAGAAGGGAAACACGAAGAATAAAGAACGTGGAGCGTCCTCCGGGAGCGGGTCCTGGAGGGTGCTCCACGTTCTCTATTCATAGGACGTGCCGCAGCGGGAATAGAGTGAAGGGACGGACAGAAAACAAAAAGCGGGAGGCGATACTCGTATGCTTTCAGCATGGATTCTTCTCATGCTCAACAGTCTGTTTTTTTCCCTCCGGGTGTCGGATGGAGGCGGTTCTTTTCCAAGGCCGCTGAAGGCCGATGAGGAACGGATGTACCTGGAGCGCTATGCAGCCGGAGACTTGGAGGCGCGGAACGTCCTGATCGAGCACAATCTGCGCCTGGTCGCCCATATTGTAAAAAAGTACTACACCCAGTCCAGCAACCAGGACGATCTCATCTCCATCGGCACCATTGGGCTCATCAAGGGGATCTCAACTTTCAAAGCGGATAAGAACGTGCGTTTGGCCACCTATGCGTCTCGATGTATTGAAAACGAGATCCTGATGCATTTCCGATCCCAGAAGAAGCTGCAGGGAGAGGTGTCCCTTTCGGACACGCTGGACGGCGACGGCGACGGAAACTCCCTCTCTCTCATGGACGTGATCAGTGTGGACGACGACATGCTGGAGAATCTGGACGCAAGAGATTCCTGTATCCAGGTCCGGCAGTATGTGGAGCGGTGTCTCAGCGACCGGGAGAAGATGATCATCACCATGCGGTATGGGCTGAATAACCAGCCGCCCAAAACGCAGCGGGAGATTGCCGCGCAAAGCGGTATTTCACGCTCCTATGTATCGCGCATAGAGAAAAAGGCGCTGAAAAAACTGAAAGACGCGTTTGAGAGCACATAGGTAAAAATCCCCGGGCTGTAAGCCCGGGAATTTTTAATTGGAAAAACAGAAAGCGCCTGCGGAAAAACCGCAGGCGCAAGAGAAAGAGAGGCGCTCTTACTTGGTATAATTGTCAAAGTAGCCCTGGACCAGCACGATGGGGGTACCCTTGTCGCCGCTGCCGGAGGTGAGGTCGCACAGAGAACCGATGAGATCGGTGAGACGGCGGGGAGTGGTACCCTGAGAGACCATCTTTCCCATGAGGTCGGCGTCCTTGTTGCGGATATAGTCGGAGATGGCCGCCTTCAGCGCGTCACCGGAAAGATCGGCAAACTCGTTGTCCGCCAGATATTTGAGCTTGACCTCATTGGGCTGTCCCTCCAGACCGCTGGTGTAGGCGGGAGAGACCACAGGGTCGGCCAGCTCCCAGATTTTTCCCACCGGGTCCTTAAAGGCTCCGTCACCATAGATCATGACCTCTACGTGCTGGCCGGTCTGCTCCAGAATACCGGCCTGGATGCGCTCCACAACGTCCTGGCAGTCACGAGGGAAGAGCTTGATCTTGTCTTCCGTGGCCTTGTTGCTGCCCAACAGGCCGTAACGCTCGTTGCATCCACTGCCGTCTACAGGCGTCGTCATGAGTTCGTCAAGGCCCAGCACAAGCTCGGCGCCAGCCTTCTTAAGAAGACGCTTGGAGCGTGTGCGGGTATGGATATCACAGCAAAGCACGTGTTTGGTGTAGTCCAGAATGACACGGCAGTCATTGGCCAGGACCACTTCCACCTCGCAGCCGCAGCTCTGGATCAGGTCCTTATAGTATTCGATATAGTCAACGCCGGTGAAAACGTGTTTGGTATAACCGAAAAGCTCACGATATTTGGCTTCGCCGAGGACGTCACGATAGGGGTCCACACCCTTTTCATCCACCAGGTCCAAGTCTACCAGGTGGTTCCCCACCTCGTCGGAGGGATAACTGAGCATGAGCACGATTTTCTTTGCACCGGAGGCGATCCCTTTGAGGCAGATGGCAAAGCGATTGCGGCTCAGAATTGGGAACACCACACCGATTGTGTGATCTCCAAATTTGGCCTTCACATCGGCGGCAATTTGATCCACAGTGGCGTAATTGCCCTGCGCACGGGCCACTACGGCCTCCGTTACCGCGATGACATCCTTTTCACCCAGTGTGAAACCCGCCTGCGCGGATGCGGCCAGAACACTATCCACAACGATTTGGGCGATGTCGTCTCCCTCGCGGATGATCGGGGCCCGGATACCCCTGGATACAGTGCCGACTAATCTTTCCATGGTCTTTCCTCCGTCGATTCAATTGTAAACCGGACCACTCTGCCCGGGCTGCCGAGACAGCGCATCTATTATATACGCTTTTTTGACAAATGAAAAGGGCTTTTAGAGAAAAGAAAGAAAGATTCGGGCCATAAAATAACCGATCACGCCACAGCCGGGAAAGGTGAGCAGCCAGGTAAGGACGATGGAGCGGGCAATCTTCCAGTCAGGAGGATGGCCGGGGACGGAACTGCCGACGCCCAGCATGGCTGCGGTCTTGGTATGGGTGGTGGAGACGGGGAGACCGCAGAGCGTACACAGCAGCAGACAGAGTGCTCCGGCGCAGTCGGCGGCAAATCCACGGCGGGCGTCCAGGCACACCATTTCATGGCCGACCGTGTCGATGATCCGTTTTCCCCCCAGGGAGGTGCCCAGGGCCATTGTGAGGGCGCACAGAACCATAAGCCACATGGGGACCAGAAAGGTCTCGGTATCCCGGCGTCCCTGGGCCAGCGCCACGCCCAGAAGAAAAACGCCCATGAACTTTTGTCCGTCCTGAGCGCCGTGAAAAAAGGCCATGGCCGCGGCTCCCCCTGTCTGAGCTCCGCGGTAAAAGGCCGGGCTCCGGCGGCTGTCCCGGACGGCGGGAAAGCCGCAGAGCCGCCCCAGGAGAAAGCCGAGAATCACGGATACGACAAGGCCCAGGACGACCCGAAACCAGGTATCGCCCTGCACGTTGGACAGGCCGCCGGGCCGGGCGGCGGCGGCGCCGGTGATACCGGCCACCAGCGCGTGGCTCTCACTGGTGGGGATGCCGAAGACCCATGCGGCGGCGGACCAGAGGACAATAGCGCAGAGAGCAGCGCACAGCGCACAGAGTGCTCCGCGGACGTCTCCACCAAAGTCGGCGATGGTATAGATGCTTTCGGCAACCGATGCGTTGAAGGCGGTCATCACGGTCACCCCCAGAAGATTGCACAGTGCGGCCAGCCGGACGGCAGTGTGGAAAGGAAGCGCTCTGGTGGAGACGGCGGTGGCGATGGCGTTGGGCGCATCGGTCCATCCGTTGACCAGGATGACGCACAGGGTCAAAAACACCACACACTGCAGAGCAGGGTCGGAGAGCTGGGAGAGAAAAGAGCCGAATGAGACGGTCAAGTGGACACCCCCTTCCCCACAAGTTTACGGGGAAAGGAGGACGGATATGTCCGGCGGCGGGTACGGGATGAAGCAGATATTTGTTATTGCAGCATTTTTCCGGCACAATCACAATTCCATATCCCGCCGTTTGCTCTGCGCCTTTTCTTTGCTCTGCTCCGGCTGTATCGCCTGTTCCACGCACTTCTTGACAGCTTCGGCTTCCTGTACCTCGGCTCTCAAAGTCTGCAAATCTTCATACAAGCGGCGTTTCTTTTCGGACAAGTCGGAAACCTCGGTTTTCCATGCGTTCAGCTTCAGCACATTGTCTTTCCCTAAATGCTCTTTCAGATAACGCTCGGCGGTCTGGTACAAAGTCAATTCGGTCTGCTTGATTTCGCCGTTGGTATTCCTGGACCGCTTTTTCATCTCCGACACGACCTCCTGCAACTGCAAAAGGGGAGTGATGTTCTTATCCTGCAAGAAATTAAACGCCTTTGCGTACAGCTTCAAGTCTTGGATTTTCCCGTACCGGCTCTGCGATGCGGAGGATTTTGCATAGGCTCGGTTAAGCAATTCTAAAAAGGTGGGCGGCTGTTTTGGACGCTCGGAAGGGATAGAAACGGAAGGGAATGGATTGACCGATTGATTTTCCTGTGCCTGTGCGGTCTTTTCTTTTATCCCTGCTGTGAGGGCGGCGACCCGGCGCCGTGAAGCGCTCCGGCCAGGGCCGACGCCGGCGGAAGGGTGCTCACTTTAAAAGCAACAACAGACAAGCCCCTTTCCCCGGTTTGGGGAAAGGGGCTTGTCTGTGTCGGGGGACAGGGCGGTCGGCCTTTTGAGCGTGGCACGGCGATGATTTCAGAAAACAGATGTCCCCCGCCATGCGTACGCGCTCCGGCTGCGTCTCCATGTGATCGTGAGCTCAGCTCCCCGCACCGACGCCGGACCTGCGCAGGAGGAAAAAGTGGAGCAGAATGCCTGCCAGGGCGAAAAAGCCGATATAGCCGCAGATGGGATAGACGAAGCTGACCACATTTTTAAAACCGAAGATGCTTCCCACAAAAGCAAGGGCGCACAGGAGGGAAATAAAACGCCTGGAGATCAGCGCGCCTCCGGTCCTCTGCTGGACGCGGGTGGTGATGGCGAAAAGGCTGGAAAGGGCTGCGGTGAACATCCCGGCAAAAAGAAGTACCGCGTAGATAAGCCCCAGTACCGGTGTGAGAGAATAGGCCAGCGACAGCATGGGGAGCTCCGCCGCCCCCACCAGAGCATGAAAGAGGATCATGGGAAGGAGAATGCAGACAAAAATGAGGGTGAGGAGCACGGCGCCTGCGGCCAGCCCCTTGTGGATGGTCCTCTTCTCCTCCATCCCCTCGGTGAGGGGGACCAGAATGGAGACGGCCGCCATCATGTTGTAGGAGATGAAGGAGAGCGCTGAAAAGAACCAGTTTCCCAGCAGGGGGTTGCCGCTGGCAAACGGACGGGCTTCGATGGGGCCCATGGGGAGCCGGAGGCAGGCGCCCGCACCGATCACGATGGCGGCTACCACCAACAGGGGCACCACGATGTTAAAGGAGGCCAGCATCCCCGCGGCCCCTGTGAGGGCCACAGCCAGCACCAGCAGAGTGATCGCGGCGTTTCCGGCAATGGCGGGGAGGCCGAAGACCTGCTCCAGAAGGGCGCCTGCGCCCGCAATCATGGCCACCATCACATCAAAGAGGAAAAAGAGAAAGACGCCGCTGACGATCCCACGGAGCCAGGGCAGCTCCCAAGGGACGATGATGCGGTCAAACTCAGTTTTGCCGGTGCGTTTGGCGATGTCCATCACCAGAAGACTGAAGAGACAGAAGGCGGCGATGGCCAGCACCATGCCGGCCAGGCCGTATCCTCCAAAGACACCGAAGAACTGGAGCAGCTCCTGACCGGAGAGAAAGCCGGCCCCCAAAAAGCTGCCGGTAAAGACCGTGGCGATTTCCAAAACGGATATTTTCTTCAAACAAAACCCCTCCGAGCTCCTTACAAGGTATTCAGCATATTGGGAAAGAGAACCGCACAAAACGGGCGGCGGGAAAAAGGGAACGGCGGACCTGCGCATTCCCGTATCATTCAGAAGAGTTTGGCCGGGAGCGGAATGCCGACAGCCAGACGGCTCCGGGAAAACCCGGAGCCGCCGATACTGTTCAGAATGTCCGCCCGATGTCGGTGCGGAAGTGCATATCCTGGAAGGAGACGTGCGACGCGCTGCGATAGGCCGAGTCGATGGCGGAGGCAAGGGTGTCGCCCACGGCGGTGACGCCCAGGACCCGGCCGCCGGAGGTGAGGATCGCTCCGTTCTCCGCCCGCCTGGTGCCCGCATGGAAGACTGTGGCGGTCTCTCCGGCCTGGTCCAGACCGGAGATGGGGTAACCGGTCTGATATTTGGCGGGGTAGCCGCCGGAGGCCAGAACGAGACAGCAGGCAGAGCCGTCCCGCCAGCGGATATCAGCCTGATCCAGGGTTCCTGCGCGGCAGGCGAGAAAAATATCCATCAGATCGCTCTCCAGCAGGGAGAGGACCGCCTGACACTCCGGGTCGCCAAAGCGGGCGTTGTACTCCACCACCTTGGGTCCCTGAGGTGTGAGCATCAAACCGAAGTAGAGGACGCCCTGGAAGGGACGGCCCTCCGCCTTCAGTGCCGCGATGGTAGGCAGGAAAATCTCCTCCATGCACTGCGCAGCCAGGACAGGCGTATAGCCGGGGGCGGGGGAGATGGCGCCCATCCCGCCGGTGTTGGGGCCTGAGTCCCCGTCGAAGGCGCGCTTGTGGTCCCGGGAGGAGGGCATGGGGACCAAATGTTCCCCATCGCTGAAGCAGAGCACCGTGACCTCTGGGCCCGTCATACACTCCTCCACCACCACCCTGGCTCCGGCGGCGCCGAATTTGCCGTCCGCCATCATGGCGCGTGCGGCTTCCTCTGCTTCGGACACGGTCTGCGCCACCACCACGCCCTTGCCCAGCGCCAGGCCGTCCGCCTTGACCACGATGGGGGCTCCCTCCCGGCGGATATAGTCCAAGGCGGCGTCCAGCTCCGTAAAGGCCTGATATTTGGCGGTGGGGATATGATATTTTGTCATGAGATGCTTGGAGAATACCTTGCTCGCCTCAATGACGGCGGCATTTGCCCGGGGACCAAAGGCGGGGATACCGGCTGCCTCCAAAGCATCCACCATGCCCAGGGCTAGGGGATCGTCCGGGGCCACCACCACAAAGTCCATGGCATTTTTCACAGCCCAGTTCACCATGGCCTCCACGTCGGTGGCCTTGATGGGGACACATTCGGCCAGGGCGGCAATGCCGCCGTTTCCGGGCGCGCAGTAGAGCTGAGTGACCTTGGGGCTTTTGGAGAGCGCCCAGACAATGGCGTGTTCGCGGCCGCCGCCGCCTACGACGAGTACTTTCATAACTGAGGAGGACCTCCCATCTTTGTGTAAAGGGTTGACGGACCGTCAGGGAATGAGCGTGCTCAGGCCGTAGAGGACCGCCATGTGGAGCGGGTAGAACCAGTAGAAAAACCAGCGGCTGCCGGAGCCTCTTTGACCGTTATAGAGGGAGAGAAGGGGCAGCGCCGTCCAGGAGCAGAGCGTATAGAGCAGGCTGAAAGGGAGGAAGAAGCTCCGCAGCCAGGGGAGATAGGTGTGAAAACCCAGCCACATCTCGTACTGGAAGAAGATCTCCAGCGGATAGTGGATCAGGTAGGTGGCAGCCATGGCCGCGCTCAGACAGAGGAGCTTTCGCCTCGGATGCTCGCCGCAGAGATAGAGAGCCGTGACGGCGCATACGCCAGCCGAGCCATAGTCCACATGGGCGAGCTGGCCAAAGACCGCCAGGGCCAGGGCGGGAAGCAGGGCCGGGACGGCGGGGAGACCCCTCTCGCGCAGCAGGCGGTAGAACCAAATCCCCAGCGCTGAGAGAAAAAAGGTGGCGATGACGCTGCCGCTCTGCCCGCCGGTGGCGCCAAAAGCCACAATATGGGTGAAGGCGCCGAAGAGGCCCAGACGCAGCAGGTAGCGGCGGTAATTCCCCGTCTTCCGGCAGCCCTCGGCGGTAAAATAGGCGAAGATGGGAAAGGCCAGGCGGCCCACATATCGGAAGAGGTAGAAAAGCAGATCACCGGGGCCGGCAACGGCAGCCATCGGAGAAAAAAGCATGCCGATGTGGTCGATCACCATGGCCCCACAGGCCAGATATTTGAGCTGTGTGGCGTCGAGACCACGGGCCCGATCCCCCATGGCTTTAGTGGTGGAAGAGCCGCATCCCGGTAAATGCCATGACGATGCCATATTTGTTACAGGTGTTGATGACGTGGTCGTCGCGGATGGAACCTCCGGGCTGAGCGATATAAGAGACGCCGGACTTCCGGGCCCGCTCCACATTGTCGCCGAAGGGGAAGAAGGCGTCGGAGCCCACGCTTACGCCGGTCTGGCGGGCGATCCAGGCCTTTTTCTCCTCAACGGTCAGCACCTGGGGCCTTTCAGTGAAGGTATTCTGCCACACGCCTTCGGCCAGCACGTCCTCATATTCGTCGGAGATGTAGACGTCGATGGCGTTGTCCCGGTCGGGGCGGTGGATCCCAGGCAGGAAGGGGAGGGCGAGGACCTTGGGATGCTGGCGCAGAAGCCAGTTGTCGGCCTTGCCGCCGGCCAGACGGGTGCAGTGGATACGGCTCTGCTGGCCCGCTCCCACGCCGATGGCCTGTCCGTCTTTGACATAGCATACGGAGTTGGACTGGGTGTATTTGAGGGTGATGAGAGAGAGCACCAGGTCCCGTTTGGCCGCCTCAGGCAGGGTCTTGTTCTCCGTGACGATATTCTCCAGCAGCGCGGAGCTGATCTCAAAGTTGTTCCGGCCCTGCTCAAAGGTGATGCCGAAGACGTCTTTGTGCTCGATGGCCTTGGGGACGTAGGCGGGGTCGATCTGAACCACATTGTAGCCGCCCTTGCGCTTGGTGCGCAGGATCTCCAGGGCCTTGTCGGTGTAGCCGGGCGCGATGACGCCGTCGGAGACCTCCAGGGCCAGATAGCGGGCGGTCTGCTCGTCACAGACATCTGAGAGGGCGGCCCAGTCGCCGTAAGAGCACAGCCGGTCGGCGCCCCGGGCCTTGACATAGGCGGAGGCAATAGGGGAGAGCTCCATACCCTCGGCAAAGTAGATCTTGCGCTCCACGTCGGTGAGCTCTGTGCCCACGGCGGCACCGGCAGGAGAGACGTGCTTAAAGGAGGCTGCGGCGGGCAGGCCGGTGGCGGCCTTGAGCTCCCGGACCAGCTGCCAGGAGTTGAGGGCGTCCATAAAGTTGATATAGCCGGGCTTTCCGTTGAGGACCTGTAGCGGCAGATCTCCGGACTCCATAAAGATGCGTGCGGGCTTCTGGTTGGGGTTGCAGCCGTATTTCAGTTCCAGTTCCGTCATCCTTTACTCCCCCTGATGCTTATTTTTGATCGCGGTGTCGGTTTGCCCGGTGGTCAAGTCGATGGTGCGCACGAAAAGCGAGACCTTGTTGTCGGCATTGAGGCTGTTCCAGAGACGATCCGCAAGGGCGGCGGCGGTCTCATCGCCCAGCTCTACGGTCCTGGGTTCTCCCTCAAAGGAGGGGAGAGGGTCGCCGTCGGTCTGGTAAGTACTGATAAAGTGGCCCTGGCCGGCAATCGGGGCGTCATACTCATAGAAAAAGCGCCGACAGCAGGCGGGGTTTCCATCCGCAGATTTCAGAATGGCCAGGCGATAGGAGCCGTCGGGGCGGACCATACCGGAGATGCGGGGGGTATAGTTGGGACCGTCGGGCTCAAACTCCCGGGTGCGCAGCGCGCGGACCCAGCTCCCGCCGCTGCGGAAGGCATCGGCCACCGTGTCGGTCTGGTCACCGTTGGTGACGATGGTGGTGCCGTCCACCACCCGGACGGGGTGGTAGATGATCAGGGAGGGGTCGGTCATTCTGGACTCGTCAAACGCCTTGGTACGGATGCCGTCCTCGGTGATTTCAAAAACGCGGTTGCGGCTGTTTTCACTGCGGCCCATGATGAAGTAGGCGATAACTGCCCGCCGGCCGTCGGCGGAGCAGCCCAGCAGGATACCGCGGCCGGGGTAGGGGTTGCCAGAGAGATAGGAAAACAGGTCGTACATAGCAAAACCTCCATATAAGTCAGACGGATTCAATCCCGGATCCGGACCAGCCGGCCCTCCACGGAGAGCCTGTCCTCACAGAAAAGGGAGACGGCCCGGGGGAGAAGCTGCCATTCGGCCTCCTCCATGACCCTGCGCTGGAGCGTTTCAGGGGTGTCGTCCTCCCGGATATCCACCGCCTTTTGGAGGACAATGGGGCCGCCGTCGGGCTCCTCGGTGACAAAATGGACGGTGGCGCCCGTCACCTTGACACCGTAGGCCAGGGCCTTTTCATGGACATGGAGACCATAGCAGCCGGCCCCGCAGAAGGAGGGGATCAGGGCGGGATGGACATTGAGGATCCGGTTGGGGTAGGCCTGTACCATTTCCTCGGTGAGGATATGGAGAAAACCGGCCAACACCACAAGGTCGATGTCCAGCGTCTGGAGCCGGTCCACAATGGCGCGTGTCATGGCACGGTTGTCGGGAAAGCTCTTCCGGGCGGCGACGTAACCGGGGATACCGGCCTTTGCGGCCCGTTCCAGCGCATAGGCGCCCTCTTTGGAGGAGAGAACGGCTGCGATCTCACCGCCGCGGATCTCCCCCCGGGCCTGTGCGTCGAGGAGGGCCTGGAGATTGGTGCCGCCGCCGGAGACCAGAACGGCGATGCGCTTTCCGCTCATACCAGTTCCACGCCCTCGCCGCCCCCGACCACAGACCCGATGACATAGGCCCGCTCCCCGGCGCGGCAGAGGATATCCTTGGCAAGTCCGACCTCTTCTTTGGGAACGGCGAGGACCAGGCCTACCCCCATATTGAAGGTATTGTACATATCCCGCTCCGAAACGGCACCCTCCCGGGCAATGAGGCCGAAGATGGGGGGGACGGGGAAGGAGGCGGTCTCGATCCGGGCGGTGAGCCCCTCCTTCATCATGCGGGGCACGTTTTCATAGAGCCCTCCGCCGGTAATGTGGCTGATGGCACGGATATGGACGCCATGCGTCAAGAGGCACTGGACGGCTTTGACATAGATACGGGTGGGCTTGAGCAGCTCCTCGCCCAGGGTGCAGCCCAGCTCGGCCACCGGCTGAGCAAGGCGTTCCCTGGTGACGTTCAGGACTTTGCGGACCAGGGAGAAACCATTGGAGTGGACGCCGGAGGAGGCGAGGCCGATGAGGATATCGCCTTCCGCCATGGACGAGCCGTCCAGCATATGCTCCTGGTCGGCCAGCCCCACGGAGAAGCCGGCCAGATCATACTCGTCCTCAGGATAGAAGCCGGGCATCTCAGCGGTCTCACCGCCCACCAGGGCACATCCCGCCTGGCGGCAGCCCTCCACCACGCCGGAGACGATGGCCTCAATGCGGCTGGGCACGTTCTTCCCCACCGCCAAATAGTCCAGGAAAAAGAGGGGACGCGCCCCGGAACAGACAATATCGTTGACACACATGGCCACGCAGTCGATGCCTACGGTGTCGTGCTTGTCTGTGAGGAAGGCGATCTTCAGCTTGGTGCCCACGCCGTCGGTGCCGGAGACCAGAACGGGCTTTTTCATACCGGATACGTCGGGGGCGAACAGGCCGCCAAAGCCGCCCAGCGTGCCGATGACGCCCGGAATATAGGTGGACTCCACCAGGGGCTTGATACGGTCAACGGCCTCATAGCCGGCGGTCACGTCCACACCGGCGGCGGCGTAGGCATCGGATCTGGAAATAGACATAGCGGGACCTCCTTATTTTAAGCGCGAAAAAATGGTTGCGGGGATTGCGCGGGGCGTCAGTGGCCGTGGGGCACAGGTACGGCGTAATCGCCGGTAAAACAGGCGTCGCAATGGCCCCAGCGGAGACCGGAGGCCGCAGCACGCATATCCTCCACAGTGAGGTATTGCAGGCTGTCCGCGCCGATGAGGGAGCAGACCTCCTCCTCCGTGCGACCGTGGGCGGCCAGCTCCCGGCAGTCGGGAAGCGAGGTGCCGAAATAGCATGGATTCAGGAAAGGAGGGGCGGAGACCTTGAAATGGACCTCCGCCGCGCCGGAATCCCGCAGGAGCTTTACCAGCCGGGCGGAGGTGGTGCCCCGCACAATGGAGTCGTCCACCAGGATGACCCGTTTTCCCCGGACCGTGGAGCCCATGGCGTTAAGCTTGATGCGCACGGACTGCTCACGCTGGCCCTGCGTAGGCTGGATAAAGGTGCGGGGGATATAGCGGTTTTTCATCAGGCCCATCGCGTAGGGGATGCCAGAGGCCTCAGCGAAGCCCTGGGCGGCGGAGAGCCCTGAATCCGGGACGCCCACCACGATATCGGCCTCCACACTGCTGCGGCGGGCCAGGCGCCGACCGGCCTCCCGGCGGAACAGATCCACAGAGACGCCGTCAATAACGCTGTCGGGTCTGGCGAAATAGATCAGTTCAAAGGAGCACAGGGCATGGCGGGCCAGGATGTTCACATTGCGGCTTACGGGGCCGTCCTCCGTGAGGACGACCACTTCACCCGGCTCCACATCCCGGACCATCTCGCCCCCCAGCGCCTCAAAGGCGCAGGATTCGGAGGCGGCACACCAGCAGCCCCCCACCCTGCCGATGCAAAGGGGCCGGTAGCCGTTGGGATCCCGTGCGGCGATCAGCTTTTTGCCGTCCAACACGATGAGGGAGTAGGCCCCGATCATATAGTGCATGGCGTTGAGGATGGCGTCCTCCGTGGTGTTGGTCCGCAGGTGCTCCCGGACGATGATGTGGGAGATGATCTCCGCGTCGGTGCCGGTCTGGAAGATACCGCCCCGGGTCTCGGATTCCATACGGAGCTGGCGGGCATTCACCAGCTTGCCGTTATAACACAGGGCCATATCCCCGGCGGCGTGGCGCACCAGGAGGGGCTGCGCGCGGAAGGTGTCCCGCTCTGCTCCGTCATAGGTATAGCGTACGTGGCCGATGGCGGCGTCGGCGCCGGAGAGGTCCGACAGGGTCTTTTTATCGAAGACCTCGGGCACCAGGCCGGGCGCTTTGCGCAGGAGAAGCTGCCCGCCACGGCGCACGGCGATGCCGGCCGACTCCTGACCACGGTGCTGGAGGGCGTACAGGGCGCGGTATGCGGTGTAGGCGGCGTCCCGCTCCCGGGGATCGGGAACACAGACACCGAAGACGCCGCATTCTTCATGGAGTTTGGCCATTTATTCCCCCATCAAACGGCGCATGACCTCTTCATACGCCTCCTCGGCGCCGCCCAGATCCCGGCGGAAGCGGTCCTTATCCAGCTTCTCATGGGTCTTTTCATCCCACAGGCGGCAGGTGTCGGGGCTGATCTCGTCGGCCAGCACGATGGTTCCGTCGGAGGTCTTGCCGAACTCCAACTTAAAGTCTACCAGGTCGATGCCGATCTCTTTCATAAAGCCCTTGAGGAGATCGTTGACCATCATGGTGTATTTGCGGATCAGGGCAATTTCCTCCCGGGTGGCCAGCTTCAGAGCCAGGGCATGGGAGGTGTTCAGCAGGGGATCGCCCAGATCGTCGTTTTTATAGGAGAATTCGAAGGTGGGCTCATCGAACACGATGCCCTCCTCTACGCCGTAGCGCTTTGCAAAGGAGCCGGCGGAGATGTTGCGCACAATGACCTCCAGAGGAACGATGGAGACCTTCTTTACGGCGGTCTCACGGTCGTTGAGCTCCTCCACGTAGTGGGTGGGGACGCCCTTGTGTTCCAGGCGGCGCATCAGGTTGTTGGTCATGCGGTTGTTGATGGCGCCCTTGCCGGAGATGGTCCCCTTTTTGAGACCGTTGAAAGCGGTAGCGTCGTCCTTGTAGGAGACGATGACCACCTCGGGATCATCGGTGGCGTAGACCTTTTTGGCTTTGCCCTCATAGAGCTGCTCTTTCTTTTCGTAAGCCATATTAAAATTCCTCCCTCTGCATTTTTTGATCTTTTTGGGCGACCTCTTGCGCCATATCGGATTTAAACCGGGTGAGACGGTCCGCCAGATCGCTGTCGGAGAGGGCCAGCATCTGGGCGGACAGGATGGCGGCGTTGTCCGCGCCGTCCACGGCCACACAGGCCACAGGAATACCCTTGGGCATCTGCACCATGGAGAGGAGAGAGTCCAGGCCGCCCATCAAGGAGGTCTTGATGGGTACGCCGATCACGGGCAGAGTGGTGTAGGCCGCCAGAACACCGGCCAGGTGAGCGGCCTTTCCGGCGGCGGCAATGATGGCGCCGAATCCGTTTTCCTTGGCGGCGGAGGCGAACTGTTCGGCGGCGGCGGGGGTGCGGTGGGCGGAGATGACCCGGACTTCGACGGGAATATCAAAGGATTTGAGCCGGGCAATGCAGGGTTTCATGGTCTCCAGATCGCTGTCGGAGCCCATGATCACGGCGACTTTCTTACGCATAGGAACCTCCCAATACATATTTTTTAGATAAACAAAAAAAGAATCAGGCCATCCGATATGCGGATGGCCTGGATTGGTTACTCGTTTGAAGTGGACGCATTGGTGCCCTGAAGCATGAAAAACCCGCCGCAGTGATCCATACTGGCTGAGATGGTCATCATCGCACCCCCGTCCCATATTGGTTTAAATATATCGAAGTTCGCCGGGGATTGCAAGGGCGGAGGAACATTTTCGTATGCTTGTACAAGCAGGGGTAAAAAAGGGGTGGAGGGATTGTAAAGAATTCTTTTTGTCCTCCGGGCGGAGAAGAGGGGAGCGCAGGTCAGGCCAAACCAATGGCCTTGAGAATCCGACGGACCTCTTCGGCCCGGCGGGACCAGGCGGCGGCGGCGCCATAGTCCCGTCGCCGGGGAGAGACCCAGGCAGGGTCCTCGGTCAGGGCGCGCTCGCACATGCGGCAGTATTCTTCCAGCGTGTGGGCGCCATAGATGACGTCGGGAAACTCCTCCACCTGGTCGGGAGAGAGCAGGGAGACGATGGGCTTTCCGGTGGAGAGGTATTCATAGATGCGGCGGGGCGTCACGTCGCTGTCCTCATGGCGCCGGCGGCGCAGGTCCAGGCAGACGTCGAAGCGGCCCACATAGTCGGGGATATCCACCATGGGGTGGCGGCCCGTCAGGCGTACGTTGCCCAGCTCCTCCAGGTAGCCCAGCCGGGGATTTTCCCCCACCCGACCCACCAGCACAAAGGTCCAGTCGGGGTGTTCCCCGGCCGCGTACTCCACAGGGGCCAGGTCCAGATCCGGGGTGAGACCGCCGACCCAACCCAGTACAGGGCCGCGGATATCCCGCAGTTCCGGCGGCACGTCCAGGCCGGTTCGGGCAAACATGGGATAGTTGACCCCGTTGGGAAGGAGAGCGATATTGGAATTACAGGGGGAAAGCCGGTCCACGAGTCCCGGGGAGGCGGCGAAGATCACATCGGCCTCAGCAGCTAGGTCTCCCTCCCATTGGAGCGGAAGGGAGGACCAGTCGGTGTCACAGTCGTAGATCAGGCCCTGAAAGGAGAGAAAGTCCAGCAGATGGACCTGATCGGGGCAGGTGGTCCAGAGGACTGCGTCCCGAAACCGATGCCGGGAGGCCGTCCTCTGAATGAAGTCGGCCTGCCTGCGCCACAGCCGGCGGCGGAGCAGCTCCGCCTGTTCCGGGAGCGGCCGGACCGGGGGTAGGGTATAGACGGTCACATTGGGGCGTACCCGCCGTCCGGGGGCCTTGTGCCCGGGCCCGTTTCCATGGAACGGCTCGAAAAAGAGAACCTCACCGTCCCGAAGACGAGTGGTGAGCTGTTGGGTCCGGGTGGGGGTGGATCTCCACGGCTCGGTGGAGAGAACGATATATGGCTTCAAGGGAGTCACCTCGGAAACAGGATCAGCGGCCCAGCCGCAGCAGCTTCTCGGCCGCTTGGCTGTTGCGGCGCTCGACCTGGCGCAGTCGGTCCACCCCGCCGGACAAAAATTCCGTGTCTCCGATGCGCTTCACCGCCGCGTCGATATGAGCGCAGAGCCCCTCATAGGTCACGTCGTTCAGATCGGTGAAGAGGTCCTGTCCAATGTAATTCAGGAAGGAGCTGATTTTCTGATCGTATACCACGCCCACCAGAGGGACCCCCTGGCCCGCGGAGAAGACCAGGGCATGGAGGCGCATGGACACCACCACCTGCATCCGTGCAAAGAGCCCGATGGTGTGGTCGGAAGCACCGGTGTCCTCAAAAATATAGTGCGGGGCTTTCATGTGGGCGGCGGCCTTCTGACATGCGCCTACGTCCAGCCGTTTTTCGATGGGAAGAAAAACCGGGGTGAGGCCATAAGTTTCCCAGGCATAGTCGGCCGCCCGGCCAAAGAGTTCCGCCTTTTCTTCGTAGCCGGGCCAGGGCCGCAGCGTAAAGCCGATATATCTGCCTTTGGGATCCAGGCCACGGCTTTCCAGCATGCCGTCGATGACCTCCGGCCGCGCGGCGGGAAGGATCACCGTGGGATCGGAGGAGAGGAGGACCTCGGGGTGGTTAATGCCCATGTCCTCCAGCTCGGTAAGGGAGTGGGTGTCCCGGAGAGTGATCATATCCACGTTGCGCTCCAGGACCCTGGCGCACAGGCGGCGGTTGGAGGGATAGTGGATGGGGCCGATGCCACAGCCGTACATCAGCACCCGGTTGCCCAGCTTTTTGGCGGCTGAGATGGTGAAGAGATAGAACCACAGGGAGCGGCGGGAGGTGACGTCCTGCATGAGGGAGCCCCCACCGTTGATATAGAGCCGGGTCCTGCCCATGCGCCGGAGAAATTTGGGGAAGCCGAAGGTATAGATGGAGTTGACGCGGTAGGTCATGCGGGTCTCGTCCGGGCGCCTGGAAAGGACCCAGACCGGAAGGTCGGGGTCAATCTGACGGAGCTCCCGTACGATGGCCTCCAGAATGGCGTCGTCACCGGCGTTTCCGCGCCCATAGGCGCCGCAGACCAGGGCGCCATCCCGGCGGCCCACAGTGCCTCTGCGGTCCTTCCGGCGGAGCACGATCTGATAGATCTCAAGCTGGCGTCTGACCGTAGATTCCAGGGAGTACTCCTCCACGCCTTTCTGACGCAGGCGGCAGCCCAAATGCTGCCGCTGGACGGGGTCGCGGGCCAGTGTGATCAGGTGGCGGGCGAGCTCATCGGCGTCGCCGGGAGAGAACAGAAGGCCGTTGACCCCGTGGTCGATGAGATAGGGGACGCCGCCCACTCTGGAGCTGACGGTGGGCAGGCAGGCGCGCGCGCCCTCAGTGAGAGCATAGGGAAAGGTCTCGGAGAGGGAGGTGAGGGTATTGATATCGATGGACTGGTAAAAGGTATTGGTGTCGGAGATCCAGCCGGCGAAGCAGACGAAGGGGGCTACACCGAGGTCCCGGGCCAGCCCCTCCAGCATGGCGCGCTGTTCGCCGTCTCCGGCGATGAGGAGGCGGAGGTTCGGACAGGACGCGTGTGCCCGGGCAAAGCCGCGGATCAACGTGGCGATGTCTTTGACCGGATTGAGGCGGGCGGCGATCCCCACCACCACAGAGTCGTCATCGGCGTTCAGTCCCACGGACCTGTAATAGGCCGTCCGATCCATGGCGGGAGGAGGCAGGGTAAAGTCGATGCCGTTGTAAATGGCAAAGAGCTTGTCCGGATCAAATCCCCGTGAGATCAGCAGGTCCACCATGGCGTCGGAGACGCCGATGCGGTAATCCAGAAAGCGCAGGGCGATGGTATTTACCGTGCCGTAGCTGATACGGGAGAAGGGGCGGCCCAAATAGTCCAGCCGGTAATCGGAGTGGACGGTGGTGACCACAGGGAGACCGGTGGAGCGGCGGAGCATGGCGCCCATCATATTGCCGCGGGCGCCGTGGCAGTGGATGAGATCGTATCCCTCAGTCCTGATTTTTTTTTGGAGCAGGCGCAGGGTGTGCAGGACGTTCCGCCCGGGGTAGACCTCGGTGCGAATGTCCAGTTCCCGAGCCTCTTGAGCAAAGGGGCCCTCCAAAAAACAGACCATCGTCACGTCAATGGTCCGGGAGAGATTTTGCAGCAGGGAGAGCACGTGGGTTTTCGCGCCGCCGCTGTCACCGCCGCTGATGAGATGGATGACTTTCATGATGGCCTCCAAAAAGTACTTGAATCATAACTGAAAATATTATACAATGCTTGCATGGTCCGGTCAACGGAAATGCCGGACGCTGCCAAAGAAAAGAAATACGGAGGCGCGACATGAAAGTGGTGGACGAGAAGGGGAAACTCTTCGGAAAGCTGAATATCATTGACCTGTTGGTCATTGTGCTGTTGCTGGTGGCGGTTGTTTTAGTGGTGTTCAAGGTCTTGGCCAAGGACGGCGCGGTAGGTGCGCAGCACACGGTCCTCACCTATACCGTAGAGGTCAAGGGGGTGGACCCCGAGGTCTATGAGGGCATCAAGGCCTATGTCCCCGGCGAGAACGGCACCGGCGACCAGCTCATGGCCAATGGCTCCATGGTGGACGCCTGGGTGATAAGCGTAACGGACGCGCCCCATGACGACGGGCTCACCATGACGGATGTGAACGGAAACAAGCTAACCTTCCCGGTAAACGACGACACGTTGGACCTCACCTTCACCATCAAGGCCAACGTGGTGAACAATGTCATCAATGAGGTGGGCACCCAGGAGGTCCGGATCGGCAAGACCCACATTGTCAAAACGGTCCACTTTGAGCTCAACAACGGTGTGATCACCACTTGCACGGCGGAGACGCCGGCGGCATGATTGCGGAAGTGAGAAGGGCGGGGGCCGGCCCCCGCCCTTCTCTTGTTTGGAGAACAAAAAGGAAATCGACGGATATGGAGGGAACTCATGCTGGAAATGATCCAAGCCTTGGATGAGGCGGCCCTGCTCTGGATACAGGAATGGCTACGGTGTCCCGTATTGGACACCTTTTTTTCTGCATTTACACAACTGGGGAATGCGGGACTCGTGTGGCTGGTGGTCTCCGGGGGAATGCTCCTTTTCCCCAAGGCGAGGCGGGCCGGGTTCTGGGCCCTGGTGGCCATGCTGTTCGGGCTGCTGTGCACCAACATTGTGCTCAAGCACTTGGTGGGGCGCGTGCGGCCCTGGCTGGTGGTAGAGGGGCTCACACGTCTGGTAGCGGAGCATGATCCCAACTCCTTCCCCTCCGGCCATACCTGCGCCGCTTTTGCGGCCGGAGCGACCTGGGCCCGTTATGCGAAAAAGCGGTGGTTGAAGGGACTCTGCATTGCCCAGGCGGTATTGATGGGCTTTTCGAGGCTCTATGTGGGCGTCCACTTTCCCAGTGATGTGCTGGCGGGCTGTGCGGTGGGCCTTTCCTGTGCGTGGCTGTCTTTGCAGGGGAGCCAGTGGGTGGACCGAAAGAGAGAGGAGAGATCGCAATGAGCGGGCCGGTCCTGATCCAGGGGGCCATGGAAGTGGAGACGGACTGGCTCGTCTCCCGCCTGGAGCGCCCGGAGGCCTTTTCCTGGGGAGGGTTCCAATTTTGGAGGGGAGATTTCCAGGGGCTGGACTTGACCGTGAGCCGGACGGGGATCGGCACCATATACGCCGCGGGGGCCACAGCGGTGGGCATTGAGAAGTTTCATCCCCGGGTGGTGATCAATCAGGGGATTGCCGGCTCCCACTGTGAGAGCCTCCACGTGGGGGATATCGTGGTGGGGGAGAGCTGCATCCACATCCACAATTTGAAAACCCCTCCGCGCGGGCGGGGGGAGGGATATGATGCGTCGGAATGGGAGTTCCATGATCCCTACGACGGGGCGGAGCCGCTGGTCTATGCCTCGGACCCGGTATGGCTGGCCCGGTTTGAGGCCGCAGCCTATGCCGGAGGGGGAAAAGCATCCGGCCGTCTGGGCGGCGGGGATATATTCAACCGGGAGCATGACCGCATCCTCTGGCTGCGGGAGCACGCGGGAGAGCGGTGTGAGGATATGGAGAGCATTGCCTCATACCAGCTTTGTCATCGCTTTGGGACACCCTGTATAGGGCTGCGGATCATCTCCAACAATGAGCTCACCGGGGAGCCCTATCAGAGAGAGGTGGGCGTGCGCCTTCAGTCATTCATATTGGATGCGCTGACAAGCGAAAAGGTCCTTTGAGAAAGAAACGGGCCGCGTACCGATCAGGTACGCGGCCCGTTTTCCAATGAGAAAAAAGCTTACTTCAGCTCCACCTTGGCGCCGACGTCCTCCAGCTTCTTCTTCAGCTCCTCGGCGTCGTCCTTGGAGACGCCCTCCTTGATGGCCTTGGGGGCGGACTCGACCAGAGCCTTGGCCTCGGCCAGGCCCAGACCGGTGATCTCGCGGACGGCCTTGATGACCTTGATCTTCTCGGCGCCGATCTCAGCCAGCACCACGTCAAACTCGGTCTTCTCCTCCGCGGCGGGAGCGGCAGCGCCGCCGGCAGCGGGAGCGGCCATAGCGGCAGCGGACACGCCGAACTCCTCCTCCAGAGCGTGAACCAGCTCGGAGAGCTCCAGAACGGTCAGACCCTTAACCTCTTCGATGAGGGCAGTGATTTTCTCAGAAGCCATGATATGTTACCTCCTAAAATTACATTTCAAATCAGTAAAATGGGTGCGGAGCTTACTCCGCGGCGGGGGCCTCGACAGAGCCGCCCTTCTGCTCGCAGATGGCCTTCACGACGATGGCCAGGCTGGTGATGGGAGCCAGCATAGTGCCCAGGACCTGAGCCTGCAGGACCTCCTTGCTGGGCAGTTCAGCCAGAGCGTTGATCTCCTCCAGGGACAGAACCTTGCCGTCCATGAAGCCGGCCTTGATGGCGAACTTGGAGCCGTTGAACTGCTTGGCAAACTTGTTGATGACGCGCATGGGAGCGATGGGGTCTCCATGGCTGACGGCCAGGGACGTGGTGCCGTTGAGGGCGCCGTCCATCTCCTCCATACCGACACTGTTGATGGCGAAGCGGACCAGGGTGTTCTTCACAACGGCATAGTCCACCTCATTCTTGCGGCACTCGGCGCGCAGGGCGGTGTCTTCAGCCACGGTGATACCCTTGTAGTCCACCAGAACGCCGCTGGCGGCGCTCTTGAGCTTCTCGGTCAGCTCGGCCACGACGGCCTGCTTCTCACTGAGAATCTTTGCGTTAGGCATGTGGAATTCACCTCCAGAAAAAATCTACAGCAGGCAGATGCCCGTTCTTTCCGCACCGGCGGAAAAAACAAAACAAAATGCTGCTTTGCATCCAAAGACACAAAACAGCATAAGCAAACACATATACTGCATTCTCGGCAGGAATTATGGCGCGAAGCCACCTGCTGTCTCTGAATACAAAAAATATTATATCAGTCCGGACAGGCCTTGTCAAGCAAAACCTGTCCGGGACCGATTTTTTGTCGTCCTGCGCGGGGATGTTACCCAAAAGGGTTACATCAGCTTGGCGCCGTTGACCTTTACGCCGGGGCCCATGGTGGAGGCGACGACGCAGCTCTTGATATACTGGCCCTTGGCGGCGGCGGGCTTGGCCTTGATGATAGCGCCCATCAGAGCGGTAAAGTTCTCGGTGAGCTTTTCCGCACCAAAAGAGACCTTGCCGATGGGGCAGTGGATGATGTTGGTCTTGTCCAGACGATACTCGACCTTACCGGCCTTGATCTCGGTGATGGCCTTGGCCACATCGGGGGTCACGGTGCCGGCCTTGGGGGAGGGCATCAGGCCCTTGGGGCCCAGGACCTTACCCAGACGGCCAACCACGCCCATCATATCGGGAGTGGCGACCACGACGTCATAGTCGAACCAGTTTTCGGACTGGATCTTCTGGACCATATCCATCTCGCCGACAAAATCGGCGCCTGCGGCCTTGGCGGCCTCGGCCTTGTCGCCCTTGGCAAAGACCAGCACGCGCTGCGTCTTGCCGGTGCCGTGGGGCAGCACGATGGCGCCACGGACCTGTTGGTCGGCATGACGGGAGTCAACGCCCAGCTTCACATGGAGTTCCACGGTCTCGTCGAACTTGGCCGGAGCGGTCTTTACGATCAACTCCATGGCGTCGGCGGTATCATACAGCATGGATTTGTCGATCTGCTTGGCAGAATCGGTATACTTCTTGCCTCTAAACATCGTTTCTACCTCCTTCCCTTACTCTTCCACGGTCACGCCCATGGAGCGGGCGGTACCGGCGACCATGCTCATGGCCGCCTCGATGGTGGCGGCATTCAGGTCGGGCATCTTGGTCTCGGCGATCTTGCGCAGATCGTCCTTCTTCAGAACGGCGACCTTAGTCTTGTTGGGTACGCCGGAGCCGGACTCGATACCGCAGGCCTTCTTGATGAGGACGGCAGCGGGAGGGGTCTTGGTGACGAAGGTGAAGGAACGGTCGGCGTAGACGGTGATGATGACGGGGATGATGAGGCCCGCATCGTTCTTGGTCCGCTCGTTGAATTCCTTGGTGAAGGCGGCGATATTGACGCCGTGCTGTCCCAGAGCGGGGCCAACGGGAGGAGCGGGAGTCGCCTTGCCGGCCGGGATCTGCAGTTTTACGTAACCAGTTACTTTCTGTGCCACAATGAGCACCTCCTACGAATGAATGTGGTTGGACGGGACCCTGTTTCAGATCCCTCCCACGTGCTGGGGGAGCGACCGGCCCGGGGCCGGCCATACAGATTCGGGGGAGTAGCGCGGCGGCACTTTGGCCGCCCGGAACTTACTGCTGGATCAGCTCCACTTGATCGAGCTCTAGCTCCACCGGGGTTTCCCGGCCGAACATGGACACGACCACGCGGACCTTGCTGTGATCCAGATCGATCTCTTCGACCGTGCCCAGGAAGGACTCCAAGGCGCCGTCGGTGATCTTTACGGTGTCGCCCACCTGATAGGAGACCACGACCTCGCGCTTCTCCACGCCGAGGGCGGCGATCTCCTCCTCGGTGAGGGGGATAGCCTTGTTACCGGAGCCCACGAAGCCGGTGGCGCCCCGCACATTGCGTACCAGGTGCCACGTCTCGTCCGTCATCACCATTTTTACCAGCACATAGCCGGGGAACACCTTGCGCTCCACGGTCTTAGGACCGTTGTCGGTGATCTCGGTGACAGTCTCCAGGGGGATTTTGACCTCATGGATCAGGTCGTGCATGTTGCGGTTTTCCACGTGCTTTTCGATGGTGGCTTTTACGGTGTTCTCATACCCGGAATAGGTGTGGACCACATACCACTTCGCGCTATCAGCCATGATCCGCGCCCCTTAAACCTTTCCAAACAGGCGGAGCAGGGCTCTGACGATCTCACCGGCCAGCCAGTCGAAGACCCAAATGCAGATACCGACGACAATGACACAAATGATGACGATCACGGTGTTGTTGACGGTCTGCTTGGGCGTGGGCCACACGACCTTCTTCAGTTCGCTCTTCATCTCGCGGAACCACCGGGCGATACGCTGGAAGAAGCCGGGCTTGGCGTCCTTCTTTTCAGCCTTGGCAGCTTTCTTATCCGCAGCCTTGGCAGGCTTTGCGGGGGCCTGAGCAGCCTCCAAGTCCGCGCCGGTCTTCTCGATCTTCTCGTTCTCAGACATACAGTTTCACCCTTCTTTCTTGTGACACTTCCGCAATGATCATCACTTGGTCTCGGTGTGGAGCGTGTGCTTCCTGCAGAAGGGGCAGTATTTGTTTCTTTCCAGACGGTCGGGAGTGTTCTTCTTGTTCTTATTGGTGACGTAGTTGCGCTGTTTGCACTCGGAGCATCTGAGGGTGATCTTCACCCGCGCACCGGCTTTTGCCATGTTTCGGCACCTCCTTCAATCGTTCGGACCCAACAAAAATGCCGGGGTCCGGCTATACCGAATCCCAGCAGCGTTTTCCCCAAGACGCGCGTCTGCGCGCCCAATCTAAAAACACGGTAGGTTTCGGCATCGTCTGCCTCCCTATGTTCTCCTGAGGAGGGGAAGGGTTTGTGCCCATTACACCGTAAAAATGCGCACAAAAAAAGAGCCCTTTTTCATAGGTATAGATAGATTATCACAGGCTTTTCAGAAAGTCAAGCGGGAAATTGGAGATTGACAGGGAAACGGGAAAGACGCTATAGTGATATAGGGAAAGGACGTGTGATCAGATGCGGATCATGGCGATTGACTACGGAGATGCCAGAACAGGCGTGGCCGTTTCAGACCCTACGGGGCTGTTGGCGGGATATACCACCGTCATCCAGAGCCGGAAGCCGGACCTTGTGGCGACGGAGGTGGCACGGCTGGCGGGCGAGTATGGGGTGGAAGAGCTGGTTATGGGGTTCCCCCGGAACATGGACGGCACAGAGGGGCCGCGGGCGGAGCGATATCGCGGCTTTGCCGAGCGGCTCCGGGAAGCAACGGGGCTGGAGCCGGTGCTGTGGGATGAGCGGCGGACCACCATCGAGGCCCACGATATCCTCCATACAGCGGGGAAAAAAATGAAGAGCCATAAGAAAACCGTGGATGCGGTGGCGGCGTCGCTGATCTTAGAGGGATATCTGACGAGGAAGCGGACGCAGGGCTGACGGAAAGCGCGCGCACCCTGCTGAGGCATACAGAGCCTGAGAAATAAAATAAAGGAGCAATCAGAAATGGAAAAGGGAAGCATCGTAAACAATGTGACGTACACCATGAAACCGGGTAAGCGGGCGGACTTTCTCAGGGAGATGCGGGAGAGCGGACTGCTGGAGGCCGTGCGAAGCGAAGAGGGCTGTCTCCTGTATGCTTATTTCATTCCTGAGGAGGACGATGGGAATCTCTTTCTGCTGGAAAAGTGGCGGGATAAAGAGTGCCTGAGCGGCCACGTGGCCAATCCCAACATGGCAAAGGTGAAAGCGGTCAAGGCGAAATACATCGAAGAGACCGTTGTGGAGAAGTTTTTCGTCTGATTGCAGGCGATCCTAAGCTCTGGGGCGGCGGAACAGCTCTCGTACTCCGATATAGATCAGAAAGGCGCCGAAAAAGCGCCGCAGCAAATGAACGTCCAAGGTGGTTGCCACCCAGGCCGCAGCGGCGGTGCCAGCCAGTCCGGCGAGGATGGCGGGCATCGCCGTTTTCTTGTCCACATAGCCGTTTTTGATGTGGGCGGGCAGGGCCGTGGCGGCGGTGGGGAGAAAATAGAGCAGGTTGATCCCCTGTGCCAGGTGCTGCTCCACACCGGCGAAGGCGGTCATATAGATCAGCAGCAGTGTGCCGCCGCCCACGCCGAAGCCGGAGAGCACGCCGGTCACGGCTCCGGCCAGGGCGGACATCAACCAGCTCACAGGCCGAAGAGCGACTTGAAGCCGCCGTAGAGAATGAGTAGGGCAAAGGCGCGGCGCAGCCAGTCCATATTCAGCTTTTGAAACAGCCGTCCGCCCAGAAAGCCACCGGCCAGCCCGCCGGCCAGATAGGGGAGGGCCACCGCCAGGTCGAGGCCGCCGCGAAAGAGATAGATCACCGATGAGAGGACGCATAAGGGCAGGATGATGGCCACTGAGGTGGCAAAGGCCCTGCGCTGGTCCAGACCGCACCGCGCGGTGAGCAGAGGCACCAGGACCATTCCTCCTCCTCCGCCGAAAAAGCCGTTGGCAATCCCCGCCAGCCCACCGGCTACGGCAGGGGCAAGCCAGACCTGTTTCCTAGACATAAAAAACATCCCTCCATTGGCTTTAGTTTGCCAGTGAAGGGATGTTTTTATGCCTGTGTCCGCGTTTCACGAGGCTCTGGCAGTGATACGGCGCCAAGCGCCCTGCGGCTCGGGGCCGCGGATGGGGCACAGAGACAGCCGAGGGGAGGCGTGTATGGTCCGCTATACGAGAAACAGGGACATGAGGCGGGACGGCCCGCCGCGATCCACGGGATTTTTCCTTTTATCGGATTCCGGTCAGGTCCATGACCACCTCGCCGGCGAGCAGAAGCCCCGCCGTGGCGGGGACCCACACCGCGCTGGCCGGGACGCTGCGGCGGCCCGGAGGGGGCGCCTCGGGCTGATCTGGCTTGCGGGCCTCCTCAGGAGACCAGACCACCTTGTGGTGGTGAATCCCGCGGGCACGCAACTCTTTGCGGATCACCCTGGCCAAGGGGCAGCCCTCGGTCTTGGAGATGTCGGACACCCGCAGAAGGGAGGCGTCCAGCTTATTTCCGGTCCCCAGGGCGGAGATGATGGGGAGGTTTCGGGCTAGTGCGGTTTCGATCAGGTCCAGCTTACAGGAGACCAAATCGATGGCGTCCACCACATAGTCGTACCTGACGGAGAAAAAGGCCTCGCGGGAAGCGGATTCGTACCGCCCGCGGATGGGTCTGACCCGGCAGTGGGGATTTACATCCAGCACGCGGGCGGCCATCGCCTCAGCTTTGGGCATACCTAGGGTGGACTCAAGCGCCTCGGCCTGGCGGTTCAGATTGGAGCGGTCCACGGTATCCTGATCCATCAGGGTAAGCGCTCCGACGCCGGAGCGGGCCAGCGCCTCGGCGCACCAGCTCCCCACGCCGCCGAGGCCCAAGACGCAGACATGGACCTCGGCGAGCCGCTCCATGGCAGGGCTGCCCAGAAGCATTTGGATACGAAGAAAGCGGTCGTCCATAGAAAGCCTCCTAAAGAAAGCTTCGCGCGCATCCATGCGCGACAGAAGCAGATGAAATCTGCGTGTTCGCGGGCCGGCTGCCCGGCCGTGCACGCCGCGGGCCCGCGGCTGTGCCGCCGCAAGGCGGTCCGAGCGCCTCCCGTCCGGCCCCGCAGAATAAAACTTCCCCCGGAGACGGAGGCCTCCGGGGGAAAAGCGATGTTCTCAGCCCACCAGAGCCGCGTTGGCGTCGTTGGTGGTCATGGCGTAGGTCGCTTGCAGCTCCTCCAGCCAGGCGCTCAGGTCATTGCTCTTCAGCGTGCTGTTGGCGGTGGCGGCCCAGGCCACGGTGTGATCCTGCAAATACATGACGTGCCAGCCGCTCTGGCCCTCCTGTGTGTTCTCCACCAGACCGGTGTCTCCGATCTGACGGCCGTCGGCAAAGATCCAGTCGAGGAAGCCGGTAAAGAAGGAGGTGGTGGGTGTCACGCCGGCGTAGAGACCGCCGCTATCCTTGGAACCGGGGTCCTCGGAGTACTGTTTTGCCAGCTCGCCAAAGGCCTCGGGCGTCTGCTCGCCGGCGGCGAATTCGTCTAGGATGCGCTGTGCCTCCGCCTTGGCGGCGTCCATAGCCTCCTGCGTGGGTGTGGTCTCGCCGTCGGCCACGTCGGCAAGCACCAGGATGTGGCGGATATCCGCACTGCCGTAGCTGTCCTCATTCAGGAAACGGTTCACGAACTTCACCACCCAGTAGCCGCTGTCGGCAACCTCGATGGTGGTGATGTCCCCGCTCTCGCGGGCGGCGTCGGTGAGCCAAGCGGTACAGTCGGCATTGAGCGCGCTGGTCAAGGCGGAGCCGAGGGCGGTCGTCTCCGCCTTGAAGGAGGACTTGTCGTCCCGACCGGCAAACTCCTCCGCCAACGCGTCGAAATCGCCGCCGGCCTCTGCCTGCTGGGCAAGATCTTCCGCTGTGGCCTTGGCCACGGACATGGCGGTGGCCTTCTCGGCGTCGGTGGGATCGACGGTGTTACCGTCGGCATCGGTAGAGGAGACGGCCTCTCCGTTGATGAAGGCGGCGGAATAGGTGAAGCTGTCCAGCTCGTCCTTGTGCTCGTCGTAATAGCTCTCAAGCTGGGCCTTGTCATAGGTGAGGGAGTCTGCGTGGTCGCTGTAATAGGCGTTGGCCACGGCCTGTTGGGTCAGACATTCCCGCAGGACCTTCTCCGTCATATAAGGGCCGTAAGAACTGCGGAGATAGACCGAGAAAGTGGTGCCGTTCTGGGCGGCATAGTTGCGGATCTGCTCCACAGAGCCGTCCACCTGAGCCTGGATATTGTCGTCGACGGTGTAGCCGTCCTTCAGCGCAGCGGTGTACAGCGCGGCGTACTGATGGAGGGAGTCGAGGGCCTGCTGGCGGATGGAGGCGGCGGTATCCGCGTCCACAGTGCCGCCGAACAGATTGGCCATATAGTTATAGCTGGGGTAGAAATAGAAGCCCAGTTCGGTGACGGTGTAATCCTGGTCCCCCACGGTGGCGACGACCTTGTTCTTTTCAAAGATGCCGGAGTTCCACACCAGGAGGGCGATGACCAGCACTGCGATGACGATGCCCACCACCGTATAGAGGATGGTCTTGCTGCGGACCTTCTGCGCCTCCTCCATTTCACGGCGCTGCTTGTCGCTGGGGCCGTTGGCAGTGGAGACTTGGCGCTGTTTCTTTTCTCTGGAAGCGCTCATTTCAATATTCAGTCCTCTCATTAAATGCTTGTGACTCAATGTTGCATTATACAGGAAAGCGCCGCGGCTTGCAAGTCCCAATCTGGTGTCTACAGGCGGAAAACAGGCAAATCAGGTGGTTTTCGCACACCTGCGCGTCACATCAAAAATGGGCCTTTGCAGCCTTTTGGAATCCTGAAAAAGGGTGCCTCTTCCCCCGGAAGGCCAGAGAGAACATGAAAACGGGGGCCGTTCTCCACCGCTTACATGGATTTCCCTTTTTTACTTGAGACACACGGCACGGTCTTCGACCCGCGCACTTTTTACAGTTTGTTCACGGTTATTCTGCGCCGTCCGGACAATAAAAATCCACCCTTCCCGATGAGAAGGGCGGACAGTCATTTATGAAAATCTCCCGCTCTGGCCGTGTGGCCCTGATTAAAACCTGCACGAAATGGCAGGTGGGTCGCCTCCGCGCCGCTTTACTGCTTCCAACTTCCGGCGGCGCCCCAAAAGGGCGCGCCGGGAGGCCTGCAATCCACGGCACGAGTGGGGGCGTCCCGTTTCAGAGATGTGGGTTTAAAAAGAAACCATCACGCACCGAGCAGGAGAAACTTGGGAATGCCCGTCTATTCCCCGTCCTCTTCCTCGAACAGGGACTCCATAAACTGTTGATAGACCTCCTCCAGCTCCTCTTCGCTGTCCAGTGTGGAGAGCTGTTCCTCGCCGTCCTGCATGACCACCTTCAGGATGATGAGACCGGCTTCCTCATCCTCATCCTGGGGAGCCTCGCCCTCCTCGTCGGCCTCTTCCACGGGGAAAAAGGCCATGTAGACCGAGCCGTTGTACTCAATGGTATCCAGGTGCTCAAGCTCGATTTCGTTGCCGTCCTCATCGGTCAGGCTGACGAAATTGCCGCCGAATTCTTCACTCATGGATTGGACACCGTCCTTCCTTTTGTCTGGCCTTATTGTACCCTCCGCGCAGGAAAAATGCAAGAGAGGGACACGCCAAATTTTTATCAATGCCTGAAAGACCAAAAAATGTAAAATATTAGGGTGGACAAATGACGAAAATTCTACTATAATGATAATTGTCATGCCCTTGGAGCGCCGCTTCGCGCCAAGGGCAGGTTCGTATGATCCCCAGCCGCTGTGGCGTGGCGGGGGGAGCGATGGACGGAGAAGACATACAGATGACCGTGCGGCCCGCGGGCCGGGAACGGAGGTTTTTCATTTGGCAGAAACGACGAATCACAACAGCAGCGCGGGCGGGGAGACGCCCCGGCGGCGCAGACAGCGCAGGGTCAGCGGCGCAGGCGTTGCCCTCGGGGTGGGAAAAGTGCTGGGCACCCTGCTCCTGATCGCCATCACCACCGGCGCTATCCTGGCCTGCTTTGCGGCGGTCTACATCAAAACGGTGATCCTACCCCAGACCTATGTGGACGCCCGGGCGTTCACTATGAACCTGTCCTCCACCATTTACTATACCGATCCGGATACCGGCGAGGAGAAAGAACTGCGGACCCTCCACGGAGAGGAGAACCGGGTGCTGGTGGACTATGACGAGATCCCCGAACACCTCATCGCGGCGGTCGTATCCATTGAGGATGAGCGGTTCTGGACCCATCACGGTGTGGACTGGAAGCGGACCGCCGGCGCCTTCGTCAATATGTTCCTGGGTATGAAGGACACCTACGGAGGCTCTACTCTGACCCAGCAGCTCATCAAAAACATGACCGATAACGACGAGGTGACGGTGAAGCGGAAGATCCTGGAGATTTTTCGGGCCCTGGAATTTGAGCGGAATTACTCCAAGGAGGAAATCCTGGAGATGTATCTCAACTACATCTATCTGGGAGAGAGTTGCTACGGTGTGGGCACCGCCTCCTATACCTATTTCGGCAAGCCGGTGTCTGAACTGAGCCTTGCCGAGAGCGCCAGCCTCATCAGTATCACCAACAACCCCTCCGCCTATGACCCCTATATCTCGGAGCGGAGCAAGGAGCGCAACAAAGAGCGGCAGGAACTGGTCCTCTACAAGATGTGTGAGCTGGGCTATATCACCGAGGAGGAGAAGGCGGCCGCTGCGGCGGAAGAGCTGGTCTTTGTCCGGGGAGACGGTGAAAAATCCACTACGGCCTATACCTATTACGAGGATCAGCTCATCCGGGATGTCATCGCCGACCTCCAGGCGAGCCAGGACTGGTCGGAGCAGGTGGCCACCCAGATGGTCTACAGCGGCGGCTTGAAGATCTATTCCTGCTTCAATCCCAAGGTCCAGGCCTGTGTGGATGAGGTGTATCAGAATCTGGAGAACTTCAACCATGACTCCAGCACTGGCCAGCAGCTCCAGTCGGCGATTACCGTTATCGACAATGAGACCGGGAATGTGGTCGCTGTGGCGGGCGGTGTGGGAGAAAAGAGCGGGAGCCTGCTGCTCAACCGCGCCCTCTCCCAGCGGCAGCCCGGCTCGGCCATCAAGCCTTTGGCGGTCTATGCGCCGGCGCTGGAATACGGCCTGATCACGCCGGCTACCGTCATTGACGACTCACCCTACAACAACAACGGCACCAACGGCGCGGCCTGGCCTGTGAACTCCTTCGGTGCCTACCGGGGACTGACCAATGTGTATACGGGACTCCAGAACTCGGTGAATACGCTGGCGGTCAAGATCATGGGGGACTATATCACCCCTCAGCTTTCCTTTGACTTTTTGACCCAGAACCTCGGCTTCAGCACGGATCATCTGGTGATCCGGCGCGAGTCCAACGGAACGGTGTACTCCGACATCGACATCGCGCCGCTGGCCCTGGGCGGTCTTACCGATGGTATCACCACCCTGGAAATGGCGGCGGCCTATGCCTCCTTCCCCAGGGGCGGAGTCTATATCGCCCCCAGGACCTACACCAAGGTGGTGGCGGACGACGGTGTGACTGTGCTTTTGGATAATGAGCAGGAGAGCTCCATTGCCATGAAGGACTCCACCGCCTGGTATATCAACTATATGCTCCGCAACGCCATGATCAACGGTACTGGCACCTATGCCCGCTTCGACGGCATGACCATGGCGGGTAAGACCGGCACCACCAGCAGCCGGAAGGACCTCTATTTCGCGGGCTACACGCCCTATTATACTGCGGCGGTCTGGAGCGGCTACGATCAGCCGGAGCGGATGAGTTCATCCCTCCAGCAGCAGTCGGCCGTGATCTGGAACAAGGTGATGAGCGCGATCCACCAGGGACTGGAGAACGCCAGCTTCCCGGAGCCCGCAGCCGGGCTGGTGCAGAAGACCGTCTGTCTGGACAGCGGGCTTCTGCCCACCGATGCCTGCCGCCACGATGCGCGGGTGGGGGAGGACGCACGGCTGACGACCCTCACCTTTGTCCGGGGGGACGAGCCCACCGAGTTCTGCGACGTCCACGTGGACCGGACCGTCTGCCTGGATTCCCCTCTGCTGAATGCCAGTGGAGAGCCCACCGGCATGTACCATTTGGCCAGAGAATTCTGCCCGGAGGAGAGCAAGCGGGTGGTCAGCATCTTGGACATTGCCCGGGAGGGGGCCGCAGCCTCGGTCACCGTAAAAGACAATGAATTCACCACCGGACATCTGGATGCCCTTGGCGCGGCGGCTTACTGCGATGTCCATACCACCGCACAGTCCACGGAAGAGCCGAAGGAAACCACGCCTGTGGAGATCGATCCCTATGATCCGACCACCTGGCCCGGGGTGGAGGACTTTGACAGCGTAGAGGATTACAACAACTTTAATCCCTTTGACCCCAGCACTTGGCCCAATCACGGCGCCCAGGTGACTCCCACGCCGACTCCCTCCGGAGGAGCCGAGGAGACACCGGAAGTCACGCCTGTGCCGCCGGCTGCATCGCCCACGGTGACGCCCGGCGAGGAGACAGATGAGCCGTTTATTCCGGCGGGCGGCTGACAGGATAACAGAAAACTGGAAAAGGCCCGCCGCTCCGATGAGGAGCGGCGGGCCTTTTTTGAATTGGCGGTACCAAAGACATGCCGCGGCTATGCCGGGGGTAAAAATAGCTTAGAGGGATATTGTATCGCAGATAATGGGATATTTGAACGGGAGAAGCAGCCTGATGACATTTGACCGGCATGCGAATTTGGAATATTAAGTATGGGAACCGGCATTTTTGGGCCAGAGGATATTATATAGATACGGTGGGACAGAATAAAAAGCAGATAGCAGAGTAAATCCGTAATCAGTCGGCCTCGGACCAAATAGCAGACCAGCCTTAAAAGAGTTTGTTGACCCGTTTACGGGTCGCGAGAACAAGAAGGCGTAAAGAAACCCCTTAAAAGGCGGCCCGAGAAAGAAATGCAGTCGGCAAACATTTCGGGGCTCCTTAAGGGGCTTTGTCCGTATCAGGCCCTTATAGGGCCTACTCAAGCCTCTGGCTTAGCCGGAGGGGTTGGCCTTATGCCCGGTCGCATGTCCGGACGGCGGGCAGGGCGAGGGTGAGCCCGCCGCAGACCAACGTGACGATTCCGCCGATGAGAAACCATACGGTGATGCCGGTATATTCGGCGAAAAGAGCCGTAGCCACGAGGCCCAGAGGGGAGGCCAGTGTCATGATGGCGCCTGAGAGGCCCAACACCCGGCCTAGGTATTCCGGCTCCACTTTCTCCTGGATCAAGGCCATGAATTCAGAGTTGAAAAAGGGACATGAGAGCCCCATGAGCAGGGAGAGCCCGGCGAAGACCCAGAAACCGGTGGGCGGCAGCAGCCCGGCAGCCACCAGAACCACACCCAGAACCAGCTCTGAGGCGACCATGGTGACGATTTTATCCTTCGTACCGCCCCAGACGCCCAGAATGACGGAGCCCGTCAGCATCCCAACGGAGAAGGCCGTTTCCACAAGGGCGGCCGCGGCGGAATCCCCGCCGAAATAGTCCATACTCATGAGGGGAAAGAGAGCGGACAGCGGAAGAAAGGCCACAGAAAAAAGGGCGCAGATGAGGCAAAGTTCCCACAGCCATCGCTTGGCGCGGAGGATGGCGAAGCCCTCCCGGGTGTCCCGCCAGATGCGGAGCCTGCGGCCGGGATCTCCCACACGCAGGACGGGGAGGCGGGCGGCGGCCAGAGCCAGGACAGCAAAGGCGGCGCCCGCCGTGTCCAGCAGGAGAACGGCGGAGAGGGGGAGGCTTTCCCGGACGACCAAATCGTACAGGACTGCGGCCGCCGCCGGAGAGAGGAGCATGGATACGGTCTGAATCCCCTGGGACCAGCCGGCGCATCTGGATAAGGCGTCGGGCGGCGCCAGCAGAGGCGTGACCGCCTGAATACATGGGCTGTGAAAGGCGCTGCCCACGCTCCTGAGGGCCAGTGCCAGAAGAATGGGACCGGTGGACAGCGTCCCGCCCGCTGCCGCCAGCGCAAGGAACAGGGAGACGATGCCGATGGCTCCGTCGGCAATGGCCATGATATACCGGCGGTCGAACCGGTCGGCAAAGGAGCCGGTGAACAGCGACAGGACCCCTTGGGGAAGCATGCCGCACAGCATGGCCATGGAGAGTACCGCGGGAGAGCCTGTCCGGTCGGTCAGATACCAGATGAGGGCATACTGAGAGAGCATGCTGGTAAAGATGGAGCAGGCTTGGCCCACCCATAACACCACGAACTTGCGTTTCCAATGTGAGATCAAAAAAACACCTCCTAGAAAAATAAGAGTAGGAGGACTGAGAGGACGGCTATCATACCATGGCCTGCGGGCTATGTCAAGGGGACCGCCGGTGAAAACGGACGGCTCCCGCAGGCGAAAGCCGCTTCGGACCGCGGCCTCGCGGCTCAGGCGCCTTGACAGCGGGAGAAAAGGCCGGTATGATGGAAAAAACAAAAAAGGAGAATCCCTATGCATGAACACCAGGAGCACTGCAACTGCAGCTGTGGGCACCACCAGGAACACCATTCCCTGCATCCTCACGGAGGAGGGCTGACGGAGGCCCAGACGGCTTTCCTCCACGAGCTGGAACACCACCACTTTTTGCCGGTGGCGAGATTCCTGATAGAGAGCAGCCGGGAGGACGACTTCTCTTCGGTGGCTCTGGCGCCGGTCTATCTGCGCGGCCCGGAGGAGTCCATGGAGTGGGTGAAGGAGACCGGCGCCATGCTGCTGGAGCTGGAAAAAAAAGGATATCTCACCCTGGACTATGACTATCCCCTGGAGGGCTATCCCTACACAGAATACCGGCAGTCAGACCTCTACGCCTACTTCTGCCGGACCATAGAGGAGGCCAAGGGGCGGCCCGGCTTTCTGGGGGATACCCCCGTGCTGGAGTTGGGCAGCATCGCGCCGGCGGAATGAGAAAATGAGCGCGAGGCCCGCAGAATTCTGCGGGCCTCGCGCTCATTTTGGATGCAAAGTCTATTGTGCTCATGTCTCCAGAAGGAAACGGCCCACACTGTCCATCGCTTGGGAGGCCTTTTTCATGGGGAACATCTGAAAGACATGCCACATATCCGGCCAGACTTCCAGACGGCAGGGGATGCCCGCCTGTACCAGGCGGTCCCGCAGGCGGACCGAGTCCGACATTAAGATTTCATTGGTTCCCACTTGTATGAGGACGGGAGGAAACCGGTCGAAATCCCCGAAGAGAGGAGAGAGCATAGGCGAGGAAAGCTCGCGCCCGGGGGCATAGGCGGCACGGACGGCCTGGATATAGTTCATGGTGATCATGGGATCGGCGTCCCGCCGCTCGCGATAGGATTTCCCGCTGGCGGTCATATCGGTCCAGGGGGACATCAGCACCAGCCGTCTGGGCAGAAGCCGGCCGGCGTCCCTGAGGAGCATAGTGAGCACCAGGGCCAGATTGCCGCCGGCGGAGTCGCCGGCCACCACGATGTCCCGTGCGCCATAGCCAAGGTGCATCAGGTAGTCCCAGGCCTTTGTGACGTCCTCCAACGGAGCGGGGAAATGGTGCTCGGGGGCCAGGCGATACTCAAAGGAGAGCACCTCATGTCCGGTGACATTGGCCAGCTTGGAGGCCAGAATACGGGAATAGCCCAGATTGCCGCTGGTATAGCCGCCGCCATGGCAGTATAAAACCACACGGTGCTTGTCGTGGCCCCGCTCCGGGCGGACCCAGGCCGCAGGCATCCCCTCCAGGTCAAAAGGCTCCCAGCTCAGCCCCACCATGGGGGCTATGAGACGCCCCAGCAGCTCCTGGCCTTTGCGCTGGCGCTCCAGGTCCTCCGGCTCCATGGAGTCGGGGGAGGTGGCAGAGTGGACGGCCTTCAGGGCGCCCATGACGGCTGTGGTCCGCTTTTGTTCGGCGGCCTGGCGCTCTTCCGGGGTGCGGATGGACAGCTTTTTCAACTTGGTGTGTTCTTTATTCATAAGATCCTCCCCAAAGAGCGGACCGAGGACAAACTTGCTCCGCCCCTGTAGAGAGTATTCTACCATATGACGACGTCATTTTGCACCCATATTTTTGGAAGGCAAGTTGGACGCACTTGCAGAAATATCCCTTTTGCCTCAATGGGAGGTGCAGACCCTTAGGAGCAGAGCTGCGCTGGGACGAAACTTTCGGATAGATGAAGTATCCTTGGATACATTGTTGTTAAAAGAATAATTTAAAACGCATAAGTAATCAAATAAAGCAAACCACTGGTTTCTTCCTGTGGCCTTTCTTTTTGGAAACAAAAAGTCTATGATCTCTTCGAAATATATGCTATACTATCATCATGCCTGTTATACTTTTGACACATTTATTAAAGGTTGCAGTTTTTAGGTGATACAAAAATGGGGGAAGGTCGATGAAAGGCATCATTTTGGCTGGTGGCAGTGGGACGCGGTTGTATCCGCTGACGATGGTCACATCCAAACAGTTGTTGCCCATTTATGACAAACCAATGATTTATTACCCGCTGTCCACGCTTATGCTGGCAGGCATTCTGGATATTCTTGTTATCTCTACTCCTCATGACCTACCGAATTTTGAGCGTCTGCTGGGGGACGGTAGCCAATTTGGCATTCGGCTTTCCTATAAGGTGCAGCCTTCCCCCGACGGCTTGGCTCAGGCATTTATCTTGGGTGAAGAGTTTATCGGTGATGACCGGTGTGCCATGATTTTGGGCGACAACATCTTTTACGGTGCCGGTTTGACTGCCCACCTAAGGAAAGCGGTGGCTCAGGAAGACGGTGCCACAGTGTTCGGTTACTATGTGGAAGATCCGGAACGGTTCGGTGTGGTGGAGTTCGACAAGGAAGGCCGTGCGGTGTCTATTGAGGAGAAGCCTGCCCAGCCCAAGTCCAACTACGCTGTCACTGGGCTGTATTTCTACGACAAAAAAGTCTGTGAGCGTGCCAAGGCGCTGAAGCCCTCCGCCCGTGGGGAACTGGAGATTACGGACCTGAACCGCATCTATCTGGAAGAGGGCGCCCTTAATGTCATTACGCTGGGCCGAGGCTATGCGTGGCTGGACACCGGCACGGTGGACTCTCTCGCGGAAGCCGCGGAGTTTGTCCGGGTCATCGAATCCCGGGAGGGCATCCAGATCTCTGCCATCGAGGAGATTGCCTATCGAAACGGTTGGATCACCAAGGAAAAGCTGGAGGAGTCTGCCGCCCTGTACGGCAAATCTCCCTACGGCAAGCATCTGCATAACGTGGCCAGCGGCAAGTACATCTACTGAGGTGCATCATGGATTTTATCAAGACAAAAATTGACGGTGTGGTCATTGTAGAACCCAAGGTGTTCGGCGATCACCGGGGTTTCTTTATGGAGAGCTACTCCAAACGGGAGTTTGAAAAGGCGGGGCTGTTCTACGACTTCGTGCAGGACAACCATTCCTCCTCTACGGTGAAGGGGACTCTCCGGGGCCTCCATTTCCAGAAGGGTGACAAGGCCCAGGCCAAGCTGGTGCGCTGCGCCCGGGGCGCCGTGTTGGACGTGGCGGTGGACCTGCGGCCTGTCAGCCCCACATACAAGCAGTGGGTGGCGGTGGAACTGTCTGAGGAAAACAAGCGGCAGCTGCTGATCCCCCGTGGCTTTGGCCACGGCTTTGTGACGCTGACGGACCATGTGGAGTTCCTGTACAAGGCGGATAACTACTATGCGCCGGAAGCGGATGGTGGCATCCGTTGGAATGACCCGGAACTGGCCATTGACTGGGGCGTCGAGGACCTCATTCTGTCTCAGAAGGATCAGAATTCCCCATGGCTGAAAGACACCGAAACCGGCTTTTAAGGAGAACGCTATGACTGTGATCGTAACCGGCGGCGCCGGCTTTATCGGCGGCAATTTCATTTACTATATGCTGAAAAACCACCCGGAGGACCGGGTGGTTTGCATGGACTGCCTGACCTACGCGGGGAACCTGTCCACACTGAAAGAGGCCATGGAGCATTCCAACTTCCGGTTCTGCAAGATCAACATCTGTGACCGGGAGGCGGTATATGGATTGTTCGAGGAAGAGCATCCTGACGTGGTCATCAACTTCGCGGCGGAGAGCCATGTGGACCGTTCCATCGAAAACCCGGAGGTGTTCCTCCAGACCAATATCCTCGGCACGGCCGTCATGATGGACGCTTGCCGGAAGTACGGCATCCGGCGGTATCATCAGGTCTCCACCGACGAGGTCTATGGCGACCTGCCCCTGGACCGGCCGGACCTGTTCTTCACCGAGGAGACGCCAATCCACACCAGCTCTCCGTACAGCAGTTCCAAGGCCGGGGCGGATCTGTTGGTATTGGCCTATCACCGGACCTACGGCTTGCCGGTGACTATCTCCCGCTGCTCCAACAACTACGGCCCTTATCATTTCCCCGAGAAGCTGATCCCCCTGATGATCGCCAACGCCCTGGCGGACAAGCCCCTGCCGGTGTACGGTGAGGGCCTGAACGTCCGGGATTGGCTGTACGTGGAGGATCACTGCCGGGCCATCGACCTGATCGTCCGGAAGGGCCGGGTGGGCGAGGTCTACAACGTGGGTGGTCACAATGAGATGCGGAATATCGATATCGTGAAGCTGATCTGCAAGGAATTGGGCAAGCCTGAGAGCCTTATCACCCACGTGACGGACCGGAAGGGTCACGATATGCGCTACGCCATCGATCCCGCCAAGATCCACAACGAGCTGGGGTGGCTGCCGGAGACGAAGTTTGCCGACGGCATCAAGAAGACCATCCGGTGGTATCTGGACAACCGGGAGTGGTGGGAGAACATCATCAATGGAGAGTATCAGAACTACTATGAGCGGATGTACGGAAACCGGTAAGCCCCGGATTGCCATCCTGATGGCGGTGTATGAGCCGCGGATGGACTGGCTGCGGGAGCAGCTGCTGAGCCTGAATGCCCAGACCTATCCGAATCTGATGCTGTACATCCGGGATGACTGCTCTCCTACGGTGCCGTTTGAGGAGATACAGTCCTGCGTGCAGGACTGTATCCGTGCGTTTCCCTATGAAATCAGGCGCAATGAGGAAAACCTGGGTTCTAATGGGACCTTTGAGCTGCTGACCAGGGAGGCGGAGGGGGAATACTTCGCCTACTGTGACCAGGACGATGTATGGCTTCCGCAGAAACTCTCCTGTTTGGAAGCGGCCATGGCTGAACGTACGCAGATGGCCTATTGCGATATGGAGATCATCGACGGAGACGGCAGGAAGATCGCCGGATCCCTGAAAGAGATCCGTCCGAGGCTACGCTATGTGCAGGGAGAGGGTTTGGCGGAAGCCTACTTTTTCCGGAATTGCACAGCGGGGTGTTCCATGCTGGTCCGGGCGGAGGCGGCGAAAAAGGCGGTGCCATTCCCGGTCCAGACCGTCTGCGATCAATGGATCGCCATCGTTGCCGCGCTTTTGGGGGAGGTACAGTTTGTGGAACAGCCGTTGCAGGGCTACCGGCAGCACGGGGATAACCAGACCGGGATCCTCACGGGAGTGGACAGTAAGGCAAGTTACCGGTCAAAGCGGATCCTGCCTTTTAAGGAACGGCTGGCAGCCTACCGGCAGCTGGCGGAGCCGAGCCCCGAAATGGCTGCGTTCATAGAGGCCAGAGAACAAAAGCACATCCGGAGTATCTGGCGATACAGAGGGTTCAGCCCTTATGAGGCAGTGTTCGAGATCGCCATGTGCTTCCTGCCGGATCAAATCGTCAAAATGTTCTTAAGGAGATCGTCGTGAAAGTTTTAGTCACCGGAGCCAGCGGTCAGCTGGGCCATGATGTTTGTCTGGAGCTGGAGAAGAGAGGAATCCCATTCTGCGCTCCTGCTTCAAAAGAAATGGATATCACAGACTGCGGAGCGGTGCTGCGTTATATGGAAGATACCCGTCCGGATGCGGTGATCCACTGCGCAGCCTATACGAAGGTGGATCTGGCGGAAGATGAGCCGGAGAAGTGCTGGGCGGTCAACGCGGACGGGACCCGGAACATCGCGGAAGCTTGCCGAAAGCTGGGAAGCAGGATGCTGTATATCTCTACGGATTATGTATTTCCTGGGAGGGGCGACCGGTTTTACGAGCCGACGGATCCGGTCAGGCCGGAGAATGTGTACGGCAGGAGCAAGCTGGCGGGAGAGCTGGCTGTGCAGAGTATGCTGAAGAATTATTTTATCGTCCGTATTTCCTGGGTTTTCGGGAAAAATGGGAATAACTTTGTGAAGACCATGCTTCGCCTAGCAGAGACGCGGTCGGAATTGAACGTTGTCTGCGACCAGATCGGTTCCCCCACCTATACGGCGGACCTGGCGCCGCTGCTGTGCGACATGGTGCAGACGGAGCGGTACGGCATCTACCATGCCACCAATGAGGGGAGCTGTTCCTGGGCGGAGTTTGCGCAGGAAATATTCCGACTGAGTGGAAGAAATGCTACGGTGGACCCGATCCCCAGCAGCGCGTATCCCGCAAAGGCAAAGCGGCCTCTAAATTCCAGACTGAGCAAGCAATGCCTGCAAGACAGCGGGTTCTTCAGGTTGCCTTCCTGGAAAAATGCGCTGAAACACTATTTGGAAAGCTGAGTGCCAATGAACGTAAAAAAAATATGCGCTTATGCCGTGGCGACGTTTTTGATACTGACGGTCGCTTTCCGACTGGTCGCCGGAGAGGGCTTTGAAAGTGGGACGGTCACCAGCCAGATGGTCCGGGAAAAAGCAGTCACGCCGGAGATCCTGACAAATACCGTGCTGGAGCAGGTGTTTGTCTCTGAATGTGACCGGATCACAGAACTTACCCTTCTGGGCACGAATTATGGAAAGAACGTTGACGATGAACTGCGGCTGACAGTCCTGGACGGAGACGGTCAAACGGTGGCATCCGCTGGCCTGAATACGGCAGGCCTGCCGGACAGCTCCCTGTGGAGCATCCCTGTAGAAAACTCCACCGGCGGCCACCGGGGCGAGATGCTGACCCTGCAAGTGACCTCTGTCGCCGGAAGTACTGGAAACGCTGTGTCCCTGTTCTACGGCGACACCGTCAGCGCTGGAAAGTATGAATTGGACATTCCTGTGGAGCATCCTTTGTCCGTCGATGGGGATACCGTGACTGGGCAGCTTTGCCTGTCTGTCAGAGGAGAAAGCCGGTATCCGCTGGCCCGGTATTATTGGCACACGATGGCCGCTCTGCTGGTCCTGCTGCTGCTGTTCTGCTGGTGGATGATCGACAGCGACAGGCGGGGCAGATCCAACCTGATTCTCCGGCTACTGTCTGCCGCGACACGGTACCGTTTCCTGCTCAAGCAGTTGGTGCAGCGGGATTTCAAGACCAAGTACAAGCGCAGTATTCTGGGCGTGTTGTGGAGCTTCATGAATCCGTTGCTGACGATGATGGTCATGTATATCGTGTTCTCCACACTGTTCAAGTCCAACATCGTGAATTTTCCGGTATATCTGCTGACCGGTATCGTTTGCTGGAATTTCTTCAGTGAAGTCACCGGCTCCTGCCTGACCTCCATCACCGGGAACACTGCTCTGATCACCAAGGTCTACGTTCCGAAGTATATGTACCCGCTCTCCCGTGCCATTTCTTCCACTGTGAATCTGGGGCTGTCATTGATCCCGCTGGTCATCGTTATGCTGCTGACAGGTACGCGTCTCACGGTCAGGATCCTTCTGCTGCCGTTCCCCATCCTCTGCCTGTTTCTATTTTCCTTTGGCATGGGTCTGCTACTGGCTTCCATGATGGTCTTTTTCAGGGACACCCAGTTCCTCTGGGGGGTCATCAGTATGCTGTGGATGTATCTGACCCCCATCTTCTATGACGCGGAGATCATCCCTGTCCAGTATATGACGCTGTACAAGATGAATCCGCTCTATCATATCATCCGTATCATGCGGATCCTGCTGATTAACGGAGTCTCTCCCGAACCGAAGGCGTACTTGCTATGCGCGGCGGTGTCCCTGATCCCGCTGTTTCTGGGCGCACTGGTATTCAAAAAGGCCCAGGACCGCTTTGTCCTGTATCTGTGAGGTAGTGTCATGATCGAAGTCAATCATGTTTCCCTGTGTTATCGAATGTCCGCCGAGCGCGTTTCCGGAATGAAGGAGTTTCTGGTGCAGGCGCTGCAGGGAAAACTGCAATATAAGGAATTTTGGGCGCTGCAGGATGTGGATTTTTCCATTGAGAAGGGCGAAGTGCTGGGTCTGGTGGGTGCCAACGGAGCCGGGAAAAGCACAATGCTGAAGGTCATCTCCGGCATTTTGAAGCCCACGAAGGGGACTGTGACGGTCCACGGGAATATCGTCCCCATGCTGGAGCTGGGCAGCGGATTCGATCTGGAGCTGACCGGACGGGAGAACGTGTTTCTCAACGGTGCCATTCTGGGCTATTCCGAGGATTTTCTGAAGGAAAAGTATCAGGAGATCGTGGATTTTTCTGAGCTTGGTGAGTTTATCGAGATGCCGCTGAGGAATTACTCCTCCGGTATGATCACCCGTCTGGCCTTTTCCATCGCCACGGTGGTGAAGCCGGACATACTGATCGTGGACGAGATCCTGTCTGTGGGAGACGCGGCATTCCAGAAAAAGAGCAAAAACCGGATGATGGAGCTGATGAGCGGCGGCACAACGGTGCTGCTGGTATCTCATTCTGCCGAACAGATCACTGAGATGTGCAGTCGGGCCATCTGGCTGGAGAAGGGAACTATGAAGATGATCGGCCCGGCGGCGGATGTGTGCCGTGCTTATGAAGAGGGACAGGCGTGAAGATCCTTTACTTTTCACCCATTGAATATCAGGGCCTGAAGCAGCGGCCCCAGTATATCGCGGAGGGCCTGGCCAGGCAACATGAGGTCACCTATGTGGACCCGACGGTGAGCATGATGAAATTTCTGCTCAAAGGTGGGGAAAAGCCGGGCGGATATGCCTACCGGGTCAACGAACACCTGAAAGTCGTCCGACTGAGCGGTGCTTTTTCCGTCCATCGCTCTCTGGAGGCATTGGGCGGATGGGTCGCCTTTTCAGAGCGGCTGCAGCTGAGAAAATATTTGCGGGAAGCAGATCTGGTCTGGATTGGATACTGCCCCTGGTATTCGCTGTTGAAGGGATACCGGGGGACTATCGTCTATGACAAGATGGACGATGATATCCAGATCACGAAAAACGGGCTGCTGAAAAAACTGATCCGGAAGGTGGAGCCGCCGCTGGTGGAGAGGGCGGACCTTTTATTTGTGACCGCACAGAGGTTTCGTGATGAATTCCGTAAAAAAGGGAAGTGTCCGTATGTGGTGCCCAACGCGGTGGATCGGAGCGCAATGGCGCACCTGACCGGCGGAACGCCGGAAAAGCTGCCTAGTCGGGTATTCGGCTATGTGGGGATGATCAGCCACTGGTTCGATGTGGACGCGATCCAGACGATCCTGGATGCGGATCAGCGCGACCGGGTGGTGCTGGTAGGCCCCAGCGAGATCGAACTCCCAGTCCACCCGCGCCTGGTCTGTACCGGAAGGATACCAAAGGAAAGGGTGGACGGATGGATCCGCAGCTTTGACGTCTGCCTGTATCCCTTCCAGAGAACGCCGCTGATCGACACCATCGATCCAGTGAAGATCTATGAATACCTGGCGCATAACAAACCAATCTTGGCTGCGGACAGTCTGGAAATGAACAAGTTCGGGTCTCTGGTCTTCACATACCGCACACAGGAGCAGCTTCGGGAGCTTGTGGGCCGGGACCTTCCCGTCCCGTTTGGCTGTCAGGAGCAGCGATCGCGCTTTGTGGAGGAGAATTGCTGGGATTCGAGAATGGCCGTCATCACGGAGGCACTAAACAAATTGGACCGGATCGATCCCTGAGAGGAGAGTAACATCAAATGGAGAAAGTGAATTCAAAAGAGTACTGGGATGAGCGGTTCGTTTCTGGTGATTGGGACCATTATGACGGAGACCTGCAATCGGCCTTTTTCTCCCAGATCGCCCTGGATGCCTTTCCGGCTTGGCTGGATCGGGAACTGGCACGTCATGAGTGGACGGTTTTTGACGTTGGATGCGCGGAGGGCGGCGGAACAGCGACGCTGGCTCGCCGTTTTCCCTCCTGTCATACCATCGGTATCGATGTGTCAGAAGCGGCCATGAAACAGGCCGAGAAAAAATATCCCTTCTGCCGGTTCCTTCAGGGAGACGTTTACACACAGAAAGAGACTGCGGACGTCATATTTGTTTCCAATGTGCTGGAACATCTGCAGTCTCCCGCAGAGAATATGCGCTCCCTAGTAGAGTTGGCAAAGTGCCATGCGATTTTGATCCATCCGCTGCATGACACTTTGGATATCGCTGAGCATTTTCATATGTTTGATGAGGAGTTTTTCCCACTGCGGATCGGTGATCACGTACTTTCCCATTTTAAGATCATCGACTGTGAGAGGAGAAATTCCCCCTATTGGCCGGGAGAGCAGATACTGGTGGTCTATTCCAGAGAAAGTGTATTGCCGGAGGATCGCCGCCTGTCAGATCTGTTTGATGACTCTGAATATCGTGCACTGAAGCAGGAAAAAGCTGCGGCGTTGGCAGAATTACAAGAAAAGCTGGAGCAGCAGGTCGCGGCGGCTGAGGCGGAGCGAAATGCGCACCGGGAGGCGCTGGATGAGATGGTAAAGAGCGGTAGCGAGGCCGTCAGCCACCTGAAGCATCAGCTGACAAAGCAGGAGGAGCAGACGTTAGCCTTGCAGCAGCAGTTGACAGAGCAGGCCGAGCAGGTGGTATCCTTGCAGCGGCAGCTGACGGAGAGAAACGAGCAGACGTTAGCCTTGCAGCAGTTGACAGAGCAGGCCGAGCAGGTGGTATCCTTGCAGCGGCAGCTGACGGAGAGAAACGAGCAGGCGTCAGCTCTGCAACGGCAGCTGACGGAGAGCAGTGAGCAGATGAAGACTCTGCAGAAAGATGTGGAGGCCCGTAAGGAAGAATTGCTCCGGACAGACAGCGAAAAGCGGTCCTTGCAGAAAAAGCTGGAGAGGAGCGAAAAGCGGAATGCAGATGCCCTGCGGCAGTTGGACGACATGACCCGCTCCAGACTGTTCAAACTGGTCCATCTATTTAACCGTATCCTGCACCAGGGCTTCCACAAGGATAAGGCGGAGCGCAGAAAGTTCCGGAAATGGATCATGGGCTGGTTCCGGCATATCCCCAATATGGACCACCGGTATAATCCGCTGTTCTCTGTGATATCTCTGCTCACCGGGCAAAACGAAGTCCTCGATGGACAGGAAGTATCGGATATGTCAGCCGAGGATGAGCAGGTCAAGCTGCCCGAACAGGTGTGCGCGTGCATCGATGAGGATTATGTCAAATATGATGTGATCGTCTTCTCGGTCATCGATTATCATTTCCGTTACCAGCGGCCTCAGCAGATCGCAGATCATTTTGCCAGAGAAGGCCATCGGGTGTTCTATATCAATGCCAACTTCAGTCCAAGCGGCAAGCCGGTCATCTCAGAGATCAAGGACGGCCTTTGGCAGGTAGTCTTGCCAAACAGCCTGCACGGGGCAGTGTATTCTACCAATTTTGAGGATGCCGGTGCGGACATCAATGCGCTCCTGGATCAGATCGTCTTTGAGAATGGGATCCGAGACGCATTGCTGATCGCCGATTATCCCAACTGGGTAAATGGAATGCTTTATCTGAAAAAGCAGTATGGATTTACTCTGGTCACAGACTACATGGATGATTACAGCGGGTTTGACAATGCAGAGGAACGCTTCATAGAGGAAGCCTGTGTGAAGCTGCTGCGCGAAAGCGATATGGTCGCAGCGAGTTCCAGCTACCTTGGCGAGATCGCGAAAAAGTACAACGAAAATGTCCAGATCATTCGCAACGGAACAGAGTTTACGCACTTCTATCAGGCGTATGGAGAGAGCAGCGGTGAGAAAAAGACGATCGGCTATTATGGCGCGATCGCTCACTGGTTTGATTTTGAAAAGATTGAATATCTTTCCGAACGTTTCCCTGAGACCGATATCGTACTGATCGGTTCCGTTACAGACGGAGAAGCACGGCTGAAAAAGCTGAAAAATGTGCGTCTGCTGGGGGAAAAACCGTATTCTGAGTTGCCGCAATACCTGAGAGGATTCGATGTCTGCCTGATCCCGTTTGACGCTTCGACCAGTCTGATCCAAGCGACAAATCCGGTCAAATTCTATGAATACCTTTCTGCAGGAAAAAAGGTAGTGGCAACAGAGATCCCGGAGCTTGAGCCGTTCAAGGACCGGTATGTCTATCTGGCAAATGATAACAGGACCTTTGGCGACTATGTGGAAGCGTGCCTAAAGGGTGAAGATACTCTGGCGGATCCTCAGGCCTGTATGGAGTTTGCAAAGGAGAACGACTGGTCTGTGCGGGTATCCCAATTCAGCCTTGCTGCAGAGCGGCAGTTCCCAAAAATCAGTATCATTGTTTTGTGCTACAACCAATTGGATTACACGAAGAAGTGCGTCCAGAGCATTTTGAAAAAAACAGCCTATCCCAATTATGAACTCGTGCTGGTGGACAACGATTCCACTGATGAAACAGCGGGATATTTGAAAGAGATGGAAGCATTGCATGAAAATATCAAAGTCGTGTTGAACACGACCAACCGCGGATTTGCCGGAGGAAATAACGACGGTATCCGTGCTTCTACTGGCGAGTATATCGTGCTGCTCAATAATGATACTGTGGTAACGCGCGGCTGGCTCACCGGTATGGTCAAGCGGTTTTTAGCAGGTGAAAAGAAGATCGGTATCGTAGGGCCTGTTACCAATTCTATCGGGAACGAGGCCATGGTCCAGTTGGGCTACACCGGCCTTGGGGATATGCCTGCCGCCGCATATGCCTATACAGCTGACCATATGGGGATGACATATCTCCATGACGGAGTCCTTGCGATGTTCTGTGTGATGTTCCCCAGAAAGCTGACTGATGAGATTGGCTTGTTAGATGAGCATTACGGGATCGGGATGTTTGAGGATGACGATTATTCTATAGCGGCTCAGAGAGCGGGATATGAGAATCTCCTGTTGGAGGATGTATTTATCCATCACTTTGGAAGCGTTTCTTTTAAGAAACTTGAAAATGCAGAGTACAGGAAGATCTTTGACGCGAACCGCAGTTACTTTGAAAACAAGTGGGACGTAAAATGGAAAATGCATCACTACCGTCCGGATGTGGCCGCCAGTATATCAAACACTTAAGAGGCATCAAAACATGGAAAAGCTGCGTATCCTGAGCGTTTTCGGCACCCGGCCGGAAGCCATCAAAATGTGTCCCCTGGTAAAGGAACTGGCCTCCCGGCCGGAGATTGAGAGCCTGTGCTGCGTCACCGCCCAGCACCGTCAGATGCTGGACAGCGTGCTGGAGGTCTTTGATCTGAAGCCCGACTGGGACCTGGACATCATGACCCCCCGCCAGACCCTGTCCACCATCACCAGCAAGTGCCTCACCGGCATGGATGAGGCCATTGAAGCCTTGAAGCCGGACATGATCTTGGTCCACGGCGATACCTCCACCACTTTTGCCGGAGCGCTGTCCGCCTTCTACCATCAGGTGCCGGTGGGCCACGTGGAGGCGGGACTGCGGACCTATGACAAATATTCCCCCTTCCCGGAGGAGATGAACCGGAAGCTGGTGTCCGCCATCGCGGACCTGTACTTCTGCCCTACAGTGAACAACAAAAGTAACCTCCTGAAAGAGGGTATCACCGACGGACTGTTCGTCACCGGCAATACCGTCATCGACGCGCTGAAGACCACCGTCCGGGAGGACTATGTGTTCTCCACGGATGAACTGAACCGCCTGCCCTACGGGGAGAAGAAAATCATCCTCGTCACCTGCCACCGGCGGGAGAACTACGGCGAGCCCATGAAGAACATCATGCTGGCATTGCGGCAGATTGCCGAGGAGCATGAGGATGTGGAGTTGGTGTACCCGGTCCACCTGAGCCCCGTGGTGCGGGAGTCGGTGGACAAGTACCTGCGGGGCGCGCCCCGGGTCCACCTGATCGACCCGCTGCCCGCCGACGAGATGCATAACCTGATGGCCCGGTGCTACTTGGTGCTGACGGACTCCGGCGGACTGCAGGAGGAGGCGCCTGCCCTGGGCAAGCCTGTTCTGGTGCTGCGCCGGGAGACGGAGCGGCCGGAGGCCGTGACCGCCGGTACGGTGAAGCTGGCGGGCGTGGCGCAGGACGACATCGTCACCATAGCCGGCCGCCTGATCTGCGACAAGGCGGCCTATGAGCGGATGGCCCACGCCGTGAATCCTTACGGCGACGGCCGCGCCTGTGAGCGGATCGCCGACGCCATTTTGTGGCATTTCGACCGAGGAGATTATCCCAACGAATTCTGTTGAGCGGCTTTTAGCCGAGCCTCAAAAGCAGGACGATCGGTCAAGGTCCTTTTGAAGCTGGAGGTTCGATATGAAGAGAGAAGATATGCTCTGCCGTGTATCAGGTGTGCTCTTAAAATGTGCAGATCTGATCTTTGCCGCGCTTTTTGCATTTGTCGTTGTGAGAGTTACCTGGAATACCCAGAGCATGATTCCCGGAAGTATCGGACGGTATATCACTATGTGCTTCCTGTGGATCATCCTGGTTGGCTGCTGTGTTTTTTTGTGGAGAAAGCTCTTGCGGGGAAAGGACTATAAAAGGCGGCTTTTGCTTGTGGCATTTGCCCTGCAAGCCATATATGTATGGGCTGTTTACTCGCAGGTAGATTCGGATGCTTACGTTATCACGTACATAGCGTACCATTTTGCGCAGGGAGATCTTGCGGCGCTGGAGGGCTTTTGGAGGGAGTACCTGGCGGTATATACAAATAACATACCGGCCACAGCCGTCCTCACCGCGGTCTTTTCTGTGTGGATGCCTGATACGCTGGAGCAGACGTGGCTGCTCCTGAGTGTGATCGCGGCTGTACTGTCGGATATTGCACTTCTGTTTATTTTCAAGCTCGTTAAGACCGTGGTCAATGAAACGGCGGCCATCGTGGCAATGGTCCTGGCCATCGCGTCAATCTCCCTGAGCGAGCCAAGCACCATCCTTTACTCGGATATTATGGCGTTATGGACCACACCTGCCGCACTGTATGCGATCACACGCGGCAGAATGGGGGACAAGCAATACATTGGGGCTGCGGGAGTCTTATTGGCAGTAGGTTCTTGGATCAAACCACAGAGCCTGATCGTGACCATCGCAGTCGGCATTATTCTGATCCTTGAATGGATGGGTGAGCCGGGTAAGGAGCAGAGAAAGCTGGTGGGAAAGCGCGGGGCGCTGCTGGTTGGCTGCTTTCTGATTGTGCTGCTGGGCCTGTCTGCTATTACAAATGCGGCGGTCAACCTGATAGGAAAAGAGTATGTGGGACAAAATGAGATGCCAGCCATCCATTTTGTGGCCATGGGGCTGAATCCTGAAACAAACGGAGCATACAGCGAAGACGATGTTGTCGACATGAAAAGTACGGTGGGGCATGAAGCCAAGATGGATCTTTGCCGCAGCAAGATCTCGGCCCGGTTAAAAGATATGGGACTGCTTGGATTGCTGAGACATATCGATGGTAAGCTGGTCCACGGAGCAGGAAACGGCACTTTTACGTCGGGGCGTGAATGGCGCGGGATCCTTCTGAATGATTCGCTCCAAGCGGTCCGTATCCAGAACTGGACAGTCGTTTATGAGACAAAATTTCAAGAATTTACTTCGGTATGGGTCCAATGCGGATATTTGTTCATGCTGGTCCTGAGCTTGCACAGTGCGATATACGCGCTCTCTGACAAGAGAAGAGAAACAGAGCCGACCCAATGGTTTTTGACCAATGTCTGCCGGATCGCAATGATCGGAACGGTACTGATGCTGGTCGTTTTGGAACGGAATCTGCGATATATGTATGCCATCTTGCCCTGTATGGTTTTTTTGACGGCTTATGATCTGAAAAAGATCAGCGATGAACTGCGGCAAAAAAGGGTGCCATAGAAAAATAAGTGTTGTGCGGAACACAGTGTCTGCTAAGTGGTGTGATTCTTGAAATTGGAGAGCTTACAATGAAGAGATTATATATCATTATCCCCTGCTACAATGAAGAACAGGTGCTTCCCGTGACAGCACCCATGTTTTTGGAGAAGATCGAACAGCTGGCTGCCTGCGGCAAGATCAGTCCGGACAGCCGGATCCTTTTCGTCAATGACGGTTCCCGTGATAAGACGTGGGAGATCATCTGCGACCTTGCCCGTCAGGATCCCCATTATATCGGTATCAGCCAGAGCCGCAACCGTGGGCATCAGAATGCCGTTCTCGCTGGTCTGATGGAGGCGAAAGATGTTTGTGATATGACGATCTCCATCGACTGTGATGGCCAGGATGATATCAACGCCATGGATGAAATGGTAGATCGGTATCTGGAGGGATATGAGGTCGTTTACGGGGTCCGCAGCAAGCGGGAGACAGATACGTTTTTCAAGCGCTTTACTGCGGAGAGCTTCTATAAGCTTCTGAATGCGATGGGCGCCGAGGTCGTGTTCAACCATGCGGATTACCGCCTGCTGAGTGCCCGTGTTTTACAGGAATTTGCGGAATTTGGTGAAGTGAACCTGTTTCTCCGCGGCATGATCCCCCTTGTGGGCTTTAAAAGTACGACCGTTACTTACGAACGGCACGAGCGTATCGTAGGAGAGAGTCATTATCCATTGTCAAAGATGCTGGCATTGGCGATCGATGGGATCACAAGCCTTTCCATCAAGCCGCTGCGGGTCATCACTGCCTTTGGCGTTTTGGTCGCTGCGATCAGTTTCGTTGGTGTTATCTGGGCCTTGACCTCTGTGCTGCGGGGAAATGCCGTCAGCGGCTGGGGAAGCATGACCTGCATCATTTGCTTTGTCTCCGGCGTTCAGCTGATCTGCATGGGCGTGATGGGTGAATACATCGGAAAAATATACCTGGAGAGCAAGCATAGACCCAGATACATCATCAGCGAAAGAACATATTAAGCATTTGCTTGTCTATATATCTGTACGAAGTGTTAGCAATTATTTTAGCGATCTTGATCCCAAAGACGATCCCTCTGTGTGCGGGCCTGCTTGCCATCAGCTTGAATACGTATGGAATATATTTATTTCCTGAAAGATGAGTTTCAACCCGGTATCATAGAAAAAGCAGAAGAAGGAATCACCTGCAAGGGAAAAAGAAATGCTTGAAAGTTTAACAGCAACCACAATTGGAAAGCTGACCAAAACATTCCTGCTTTCCATGGCCCGGTTATCGAACTGCGCGGCGGCCTGCCTTACGGGATCGCACTGGGCCTCGATTATCCGCTGGCTTTAGCAGCAGCCGTCCTCGGAAATATGGTTCCGGTCCCATTTATCATTCTGTATATCCGGCATATATTCCATTGGCTCCAGAAGCAAAATCCGTGGTGGAATGAAAGAATAGAAGCGCTGGAAAGAAAAGCCCACCTCAAGGGAAGGTTGGTCCGCAAGTACAGAACACTTGGCCTTTGTGTTCTGGTAGTGATCCCGCTGCCGGGCACAGGTGCCTGGACCGGCGCCTTAGTGGCGGCGGTACTGGATATGCGGCTGAAAGACGCAGTTCCTACCATTTTCCTCGGCGTGTGCATCGCATCGGCCATTATGACTGTGGTGACCTACGGGGCGATTCATATTTTATAAACCAACTGTGAACTGTTAACGGAGAGATGGGTACATGATGAATTTGAAGAAACTGCTGAACGGCCAGGGATTTCGCCAGCTGTTCTCCTATTTGATCGTGGGCGGGATTGCAACGGTCGTGGAGTGGGTCTGCTTTTACACAAGATAAATAAACTTCGAAGGGGTATTGTAATAGTCAAGAACACTTTAATTAATGTGCAACCCCTACCGCTTATGAACAAAAGGTTAAGGGATGGGGCAGTGTCCAGATAGGGAGTTCCCGCAGTTCTCCTTGTCTTCGCGTCCGTGCTGTGATAAAATACCATCCGTGAACGGAGAGGAGGCGCGGTCGGATGGCGAGGGAGAAGAGGCAGAAGCCGGTTTGGTACAAGCTGGACAATGCGGCCATGATGTACTCCGCCATTCAAAAGGAGAACTACTCGGCGATCTACCGTTTTTCCGCCGTGATGACAGAGCTGGTGGACCCCGAGGCGCTGCAAAGGGCCATCGACAAGACCCTGCCCCGGTTCCCGGGATTCCGGGTCCGCATTAAGCGGGGCGCCTTCTGGTATTACTTTGAGCCCAACGGCGCGCCGGGCCCCTTTGTCAAGGAGGATATGAAAAATCCATGCCAGCCGGTGCGCTTTGGAGAGGATGATGGCTGGCTCATCCGTTTTTTTTACTATGGACACAGGATCTCGCTGGAGGTCTTTCACGCTCTGGCCGACGGAGCCGGGTCCCTGACGCTGCTCCGCACGCTGCTGGCCGTCTATCTCCGGGAGCTGGGGCACGACATCCCCAACACCGACGGGGTCCTGGACATCGATGAGCCGCCCCCGCGGGAGGAGCAGGAGGATGCCTACTTCCGCTATGCCAAGTCCCGGGTCCGAAAGGGGATGGGGGATCGGCGGGCCTATCAGGGGAATGGTACGCCGGAGCCCTTTTACACGCTGAACGTGACCATGGGTCTGGTGCCACTGGACAAGCTCCGGGAGACGGCCCATGGCTATGGCGCGTCCGTGACGGAATATCTGGCGGCGGTGCTCATCGAGGCCATACTGGCCAAGCAGCGCCGGGAGGGGCGGCGGAGAGAGCTGCCTGTGGCTCTGGCAGTCCCCATCAATCTGCGGCCCCACTTTCCGTCCAAAACGCTGCGGAACTTCATCCTGACGGTCCGGCCCTCCATTGATCCCGAGCTGGGCGATTACACTTTTCCTGAGATCGTCGCCCAAGTCCACCACCATATGCGTCTGCACATCAGCCGCCAGGAAATGCAGGCGGTGATCACCCGCAACGTGATGCTCCAGAAGAACCGCCTGCTTCAGATCGTCCCCGCCCCGCTGAAAAATTTGGCCATGGCGGTGAGCTACAAGATCGCGGGCTGCCGCCCCTATTCCACCACCTTCACCAACCCCGGCGCCTTCCAGGTGCCGGCGGTGATGGAGCCCCACATCCAGCGCATGGAGGTCATTCTGGGCCAGTCTTACACGCCCCGGGCCAACTGCGCCTCCCTCAGCTTCGGCAATACCATGGAGATCACCTTCGCCGGTACGGTGAAGGAGTCCGAAGTGGAGCGGGATTTTTTCCGCCACCTGGTGCGGGAGGGAATCCATGTCAAGGTGATCTCCAATCGGGAGGAGTGAAACCATGTCCTACTGCGTCAACTGCGGTGTGGAGCTGGACGCCACGGCCAGAGCATGTCCGCTCTGTCACACGCCGGTCCAGAACCCCAATCGGCCGGTGGATGCCGAGCTTCCGCCGCCCTTCCCCAGTCGACGGAAGGAGGTGCAGCCCGCCAGCAAAAAGGAACTGGCCCTGCTCATCTCCGCGATGTTTGCCTCGGTGGCCGTGCTGTGCGGGGTGCTCAATCTGTTCTTCCTGCACTCCGGGCGGCCCTGGTCCCTTTACGTCGTTGGCGCGGCTGTGATGCTGTGGCTCTGGCTGGTGCCGCCGCTCCTTCTGCGGGGGATGCCCCTGTGGGTGCGGCTGCTGCTGGACTCCTGCGCGGTGGGGGTATATGTCTATCTGATCTCCATCGACCTCCACGGACAGCGGTGGTTTCTGGGGCTGGCCCTGCCCATCATACTGACCGGCGGAGCCATCGTCACCGCATTGGGACTGATCCTCAGCCGCGGTCGCTCCATTCTCAGCAGCGTTACGCTGATCATCGGCGCCGTCGGCCTCTTTGTGGTGGGGATCGAACTCTTTGTGGACCGCTGGATGGGCGGGAGCTATGAACCGGGCTGGTCCATCGTGGTGGCAACGGTCTGCATTGCCCTGATCATCCCTCTGCTGGTCGTCCGCCACCGCCCTGCCCTCAGGGATGAGGCGCGGCGGAGGTTCCATATGTAGGGACAGAAGATGCACGCATCATGAATATTCATAAATATTTGAATATTATGCGCAAGTTCGTAAAATTGAATCAGAAAAATAGGTAGCAACTCGCATATTTATGCGAGTTGCTACTTGCATTTTCCAGCAAGACGTGGTACACTAGCCACAACATTTGAAGGACACGGAGGTTTTCACCATGGCTGAGCAGAAAAAGATCAAAAAAGTAGTTCTCGCCTATTCCGGCGGACTGGATACATCCATCATCATTCCCTGGCTGAAAGAGAATTACGGTGACCCTGAGATCATCGCCGTCTCCGGCGACGTGGGACAGGGCACCGAGCTGGACGGTCTGGAGGAGAAGGCCATCAAGACGGGGGCCTCCAAGCTGTATGTGGAGGACCTGACCGACGAGATGGTGGACGAGGTGATTATCCCTTCCATGCAGATGGGGGCCAAGTATGAGGACTACCTGCTCGGCACCGCCTTCGCCCGGCCCATCATCGCCAAGCGCCTGGTGGAGATCGCCGAAAAGGAGGGGGCCGACGCCATCTGCCATGGCTGCACCGGCAAGGGCAACGACCAGGTCCGGTTCGAGCTGGCCATCAAGCGGTTTGCACCTGAGATGAAGATCATCGCACCTTGGCGGGAGTGGGATATCAAAGGCCGTGATGAGGAGATCGACTATGCCGAGGCCCACAACGTCCCCCTGAAGATCAGCCGTGAGACCAATTATTCCAAGGACAAGAATCTGTGGCACCTCTCCCATGAGGGCCTGGATCTGGAGGACCCCGCCAACGAGCCCCAGTATGAGAAGCCCGGATTCCTGGAGATGGGCGTAAGCCCTGTCCAGGCCCCCGATGCGCCCACCTATGTGACCATCGACTTTGCCCAGGGTGTGCCCGTGGCGGTGGACGGCGTAAAGATGAAGGCGTCCGACGTGGTGCGCAAGCTCAATGAGCTGGGCGGCGCCAACGGTATCGGCCTGCTGGATATCGTGGAGAACCGTCTGGTAGGGATGAAGGACCGGGGCGTCTATGAGACGCCGGGCGGCACCATCCTCTACCGCGCCCATGAGGTGCTGGAGATGATCACCATCGACAAGGACACCGCCCATATGAAGAGCAAGCTGGCGGTGGACTTTGCCGACCTGGTTTACAACGGAAAGTGGTTCACGCCGCTGCGGGAGGCCCTGAGCGCGTTTGCATCCAAAACGCAGGAGCACGTCACCGGCACCGTGAAGCTCAAGCTGTATAAGGGCAATATCATCACCGCCGGCGTCACCTCTCCCGAGACCCTGTATTCCGAGAATCTGGTCACCTTTGAGGAGAGCGACTATGACCAGAAGGACTCCGCTGGATTCATCAACCTCTGGGGACTGCCCGACACGGTCCAGGCGCTGCGGGAGCAGGGCAAGCTGAAGTAAATCAAATACATCTTTCGGAGACGGGGCGGGTGAATCCGCTCCCTACAAAAATCGTAGGGAACGCATTTATGCGTTCCGTCTCTGTTTATTTGGAGTGATAGTTGCTATGAAACTTTGGGCAGGACGATTCCAGAAGGAGACCGATACGGCGGTCAACGATTTCAATTCCTCCATCAGCTTTGACGCCCGGCTCTATCAGGAGGACATTGCGGGCTCCATCGCCCATGCGACCATGCTGGGAAAACAGGGCGTCATCGAGGAGCATGAGGCGGAAAAGATTATCCAGGGTCTCCAAGCGATTCTCAAGGACATTGAGGCCGGGGCAGTGGAATTCTCCGAGGAGAACGAAGATATCCACATGAACATTGAGAGCGAGCTCACCTCCCGCATCGGCGACACGGGCAAGCGACTCCACACCGCCCGCAGCCGGAACGACCAGGTGGCTGTGGACTTCCGGCTCTATGTAAAAAAGGAGATCCCTGTGATCGTCGGCATGATCCTGGACCTGGAGAAGGTACTGGTTAAAAAGGCGGAGGCCAATCTGGATGCCGTGATGCCTGGCTATACCCATCTCCAGCGGGCACAGCCCACCACCTTTGCCCACTACATGATGGCCTATGCCAACATGCTCAAGCGGGATGTGACCCGGCTGGAGGACTGCCTGGAGCGTATGGATGAGTGTCCGCTGGGCGCCGGTGCCCTGGCCACCTCCACCTATCCGGTGGACCGGTTCCAGACCGCCCAGGCCCTGGGGTTCCGGAAGCCCACCGACAACTCTCTGGACTCCGTGTCCGACCGGGACTTTGCCATTGAGTTTACCTCGGCGCTGTCCATCCTCATGATGCACCTCTCCCGTTTTTCGGAGGAGATCATCCTCTGGTGCTCCTGGGAGTTCAAATTCGTGGAGCTGGACGACGCCTATTCCACCGGCTCTTCCATCATGCCGCAGAAAAAGAACCCGGATGTGGCCGAGCTGGTCCGGGGCAAGACGGGCCGGGTCTACGGCTCCCTCATTACGCTGCTCACCATCATGAAGGGTCTGCCCCTGGCCTATAACAAGGACATGCAGGAGGACAAAGAGCCCGTCTTCGACGCCATCGATACAGTGGAACAGTGCCTGCCCGTCTTTGCCGCCATGGTGGATACGTTGACAGTAAAGAACCGGAACATGCAGAAGGCGGCTGCCGGCGGCTTTATCAACGCCACAGACTGCGCCGATTATCTGGTGAAGAAGGGGCTTCCCTTCCGGGACGCCTATATGATCGTTGGCCGGCTGGTGCATATGTGCATCAAGACGGGGGAGACCCTGGACACCTTGCCGCTGAAGGACTTCCAGTCGGTCTCCGGGGCCTTTGGGCCCGATGTATACCAGGCGCTGGAGCTCAAGACATGCGTGGGAGGCCGCAAAGTCTACGGCGGCCCCGCGCCCGACTCGGTCAAAACGCAGATCGAGCACATCAAGGAGTTTGTAGAGGCGAGGACGGAATGAGACCCAAAGTGTTTATCGACGGCCAGGAGGGGACCACGGGGCTCCAGATATATGAGCGCCTGGGCGGCCGGGAGGATATCGAGCTCCTGCGCATCGATCCGGAAAAGCGCAAGGACGCGCAGGAGCGGAAAAAGCTCCTGAATGATGCGGATCTGGTGTTCTTGTGCCTGCCCGACGCCGCGGCCAGAGAGGCTGTGGCGCTCATTGAGAACGACCGCACAAAGGTAATCGACGCCTCTACCGCCCATCGCACCTCGCCCGGCTGGGTCTATGGCTTTCCGGAGCTGCTGGCCGGGCAGCGTCAGCGGGTGAAGTTTGCCAAGCGTACGGCGAACCCGGGTTGTCACGCCACCGGCTTTCTCTCCGCTGCCGCCCCTCTGGTGGCCACGGGTGTGCTCCCCAGGGATTACCCGGTGACATGTTACTCCCTCACCGGTTATTCCGGGGGGGGCAAAAAGATGATAGCCGAATATGAGGGGGAGGGCAAGGACGAGGCGCTTGATAGCCCGCGCATTTATGGAACCACGCTCCGGCATAAGCATCTGCCGGAGATGAAGGCCCTCTCCGGATTGGACGAGCCGCCGGTGTTCTGCCCCATCGTGGACGACTATTATAAGGGCATGGCCTCCTGCCTGATGCTCCACAACGCCCGTCTCACCGGTAAGCCCACGGCGGAGGATCTCTGCGAGATCCTGGCCCGGTATTATGAGGACCAGCAGGTGGTGCGCGTGGCGCCCTTTGAAAAGGAAGGCAGTTTTTTGGCCGCCAATGCGCTGGCTGGAACGGACCGGCTGGAGCTGTCCGTCTGGGGGCATGAGGAGCAGACCATCGTAGTGGCCCGTTTTGACAATCTGGGCAAGGGAGCCTCCGGCGCGGCGGTTCAGAATATGAATCTGATGCTCGGCTTTGATGAAACCGCAGGGCTTGCCCTGTGATGAGGAGGATATGGATATGAAAATGCTTCCCGGCGGAGTCACCGCCCCTAAAGGATTCCAGGCGTCCGGCGTCCACTGCGGCGTCAAGAAGGGCAAGGGGGACGGCAATCAGCCCCCCATGAGCAAAATGCCCGAGGTGCTGGAGGGCAAAAAGGACTTGGCCCTCATCCTCTCAGAGAGGGAGTGCACCGCCGCCGCCGTGTACACCCTCAACCGGGTGAAGGCGGCCCCGCTGTATGTCACCATGGACCATCTGGAAAACGGAGAGGCCCAGGGCATCGTGGCCAATTCCGGCAATGCCAACGCCTGCGCCCCCAACAGCCATGAGCACGCAGAGCGGATGTGTGAGCTGGCCGCCGCAGCCACGGGTCTGAAGGCCAGCGATTTTGTGGTGGCATCCACCGGCGTCATCGGTCAGGAACTGAACATCGCCGCCATTGAGCAGGGGCTGCCCCAGGCGGCGGCACAGCTCTCGAAGGATGGCTCCGACGCGGCCGCCAACGCCATTATGACCACGGATACCATGAAAAAGGAGCTGGCGGTCTCCTGCATGGTGGGGGGAAAGACTGTCACCATCGGGGCCATCGCCAAAGGCTCCGGCATGATCCATCCCAATATGGGCACAATGCTTTGCTTTGTCACCACTGACTGCGCCGTCACACAGGAGATGCTCTCCGACGCCCTGCATGAGATCGTTCCCCGTACCTTCAACCGCGTGACCATTGACGGGGATACCTCCACCAACGATATGTGCGTGGTGCTGGCCAACGGTATGGCGGAGAACCCCCTTATTGAGTGGAAGGACGACAATTATACCGTATTTTATAAGACGCTCTACAGCGTCTTTGAGCAGCTTGCCCGCAGCATTGCCGCCGACGGCGAGGGGGCCAGCAAGCTCATCACCTGCACCGTGCGGAACGCCCGCAGCGAGGAGAGCGCCGAACGGCTCTCCAAGAGCGTGGTGGGATCCTCTCTGGTAAAGGCCGCCATGTTTGGCTCTGACGCAAACTGGGGCCGGGTGCTGTGCGCCATGGGTTACTCCAAGGCCCCCTTCCGCCCGGAGTTTGTGGATGTGAAGTTCCGCTCTGTGGTGGGCGAGGTGCTGGTGTGCCGCCAGGGTGCCGGCGTGGATTTCGACGAGGAGCAGGCCACCACGATCCTCAGCCAGGATGAGGTGGTCATCGATGTGGACCTCCACGAGGGCGACCAGCAGGCCACCTGCTGGGGCTGCGACCTCACCTACGACTATGTAAAGATCAACGGCGATTACAGGACCTGAGAGGCGGAGAGCCCCGGGAAAGAGAGATCCCCGCGGGGGGCGGCCATGGCCGCCCGCGGTCAATGGAGGCGTAAAGAAAATGTCCAGTTCCCATGTGGAGCGCGCACAGGTCCTGGCCGAGGCGCTCCCCTACATTCAAAAATACAACGGCAAGACCGTGGTGGTCAAATACGGCGGGAACGCCATGATTTCCGAAGCGCTGCGCAAAGCCGTCATCAGCGACATCATCCTGCTCCATCTGGTGGGGATCCAGGTGGTGGTGGTCCACGGCGGCGGGCCGGAGATATCCGCCATGCTGAAGAAGATCGGCAAGGAGTCCAGGTTTGTGGACGGCCTCCGTTATACCGATGAGGAGACCATGGAGGTCGTTCAGCAGGTGCTGTGCGGCAAGGTGAACAAGGACTTGGTGGCCACCCTGAACCGCATGGGCGGACGGGCTTTGGGCCTGTGCGGGATGGATGCCGGACTTTTCCAGGCCCGGAAGCTCAGCGAGCGCTACGGCCTGGTGGGGGAGATCATCCAGGTGGACCCCTCCATCGTAGAGGACGCCCTGGCCGACGGCTATATTCCGGTGGTGTCCACCGTGGCCCAGGGGGTGGACGGGGAGACGGCCTACAACATCAACGCCGACACTGCCGCCGCCAAGCTGGCGGTGGCCCTCCATGCGGAAAAGCTCATCCTTCTCACCGATGTGCGGGGTCTGCTGCGGGACCCCAAGAACGAAGAGACGCTCATCCATGTGGTGGAGCTCCCGGAGGTCCCGGGACTGGTCAAGGACGGGATCATTCAAGGGGGGATGATCCCCAAGGTGGACTGTTGTGTGGAGGCGGTCCGCAGCGGAGTGGAGCGCACTCACATTCTGGACGGGCGCATTCCCCACTCCATCCTGATCGAAATGCTCTCCGACGAGGGCATCGGCACTATGCTTCTGTGAGGTGATATCATGGATTTTCAGACCATCAAAGCCCGGGACGACCAATATGTCCTCAACACCTATGCCCGCTTCCCGGTAGACGTCGACCATGGCAAGAACGCTACGCTCTATAGTGCGGAGGGCAGGGAGTATATCGACTTCACCTCCGGCATCGGGGTGAACTCTATCGGCTGCGCCAACCCCAAATGGGTGGACGCCATCGCCGTCCAGGCCGCCAGGCTGGGGCATATGTCCAATCTCTTCTATACCCAGCCCTGCGGCCAGCTGGCCGAACAGCTCTGCCGCCGGGCCGGCATGTCGGCGGCCTTTTTCGCCAATTCCGGCGCGGAATCCAACGAGGGCCTCATCAAGCTGGCCCGGAAATATTCCTTCGACAAGTACGGGAAGGGGAGGGGGACCATCCTCACCCTGAAAAATTCTTTCCATGGCCGCACCGTCACCACTCTGTCGGCCACTGGTCAGGATGTATTCCATAACTATTTCTTCCCGTTCACCGATGGGTTCCGTTTTGCCGAGCCCACCATGGATGGGATCGCCGAGGTCTCCGGCCACGACGTCTGCGCGGTCATGCTGGAGCTGATCCAGGGGGAGAGCGGCGTCTATCCGCTGGACCAGGGCTTTGTCCACGATCTGGCAGTCCTCTGTGCCGAGCGGGACTGGCTGCTGCTGGTGGACGAGGTCCAGACGGGGATCGGGCGCACCGGCACTCTGTTCTGTTATCAGCAGTACGGTATTCTGCCCGATGCGGTGTCCTTTGCCAAGGGCATTGCAGGGGGGCTGCCCTTCGGCGGCTTTCTGGTCAGCGAGAAGTGCCGCGGCGTTCTCACGCCGGGCACCCATGCCACCACCTTCGGCGGCAACCCCGTCTGCGCCGCCGCCGCGCTGGCGACGCTGCAAATTCTCAGCGAGGATGTGATGGGGGAGATCACCGACAAGGGAAATTATCTGCGGGGGGCCATTGAATCCTTGGAGTTGCCGTGTCTGGGGAAGACAAGGGGACTGGGACTGATGATCGGCATCGAGGTGAAGCCCGGCCGGACCAACCGGGACGTGGCGGTGCAGCTCATGGAAAACGGGCTTCTGGTGCTGACGGCGGGCCCCGCCCTTCGCCTGCTACCGCCGCTCACCATCACCAAGGACGAAATGGACAAGGGCCTTGCCATCATGAAACAGACGCTGGGGGGAATGTAAGATGCAGAAAGACCTTTTGAAGCTGCTGGACCTCACCCGGGAGGATATCACCAGGATTCTCAATGTGGGCGACCAGATGAAGTACAACCAGAAGCATGGCCTTACCCACAACTATCTCCAGGGCAAGACGCTGGCTATGATCTTTGAGAAGAATTCCACCCGCACCCGGGTCTCCTTCGAGACCGGCATGTATCAGTTGGGGGGACACGCCCTTTTCCTCTCCGGCAAGGAGAGCCAGATTGGCCGTGGGGAGCCCATCGAGGACACCGCGCGGGTCCTGTCCCGGTACTGTGACGGCATCATGATCCGCACCTATGGCCAGGACGAGGTGGAGGAGCTGGCAAAATATGCCTCCATTCCCGTCATTAACGGACTGACGGACTTCGCCCATCCCTGCCAGGTCCTGGCCGATCTCATGACCGTCCGGGAGCGGATGACCCGCCTGGAAGGGCTGAAGCTCTGCTTTGTCGGCGACGGCAACAACATGGCCAACTCCCTGATTGTGGGCGGCCTCAAATGCGGCATGGACGTGTCCGTGGCCTGCCCGGAGGGCTATGATCCCGATGCCAAGGTGCTGGACTTTGCAAAGACGGTCACCGACGCCAAGTTTACCCTCTGCCGGGACCCCAGGGAGGCCGCGGAGGGCGCCGATGTGGTCATCACCGATGTGTGGGCCTCCATGGGGCAGGAGGAGGAGCGTGAGAAGCGCCGGTTGGCCTTTGAGGGGATCTATCAGGTCAACGCGGAGCTGATGAAGGCGGCGCACCCCGGGGCCATGGTGCAGCACTGCCTGCCCGCCCACCGTGGAGAGGAGATCACCGCCGAGGTATTCGAAGCCCACGCAGATGAGATTTTTGACGAGGCGGAGAACCGCCTCCATGCCCAGAAGGCGGTCATGTATCTGCTCATGGGTGAGCAGTGAGCGGTATCAAGGATAAAAAATCGCCCCGTCCAGCGGACGGGGCGATTTTTTATCCTCACAAGGAAGCCGAACGCAGAGACTTTGCCGGCAAAGTCCGAAGGGCGGCACGGCGGGAAAGAAAACCTTCCCCTCACGCACAGGCAAAGCCCAAGGCCTGTTTGTATATTGCAATAGGTCCGGCGGCAAGGGAACTCGGCCTGTCGGCAATGTTCAGACAAGCCCTAATCGGCCAAGTACTTCTTCACCAGCTCTTGCAGCAACTCATCCCGGTCCAGCCGGCGGATGAGGGAGCGGGCGTTGTTGTAGTTGGTGATATAGGTGGGGTCTTCGGAGAGGATATATCCGACGATCTGATTGATGGGGTTATACCCCTTCTCCTGGAGCGAGTTGTACACAGAGGTCAGAATGGCCTTGATCTCGTCGCCCTTGTCCTCGTTCAGATTGAATTTGCGCGTAAAATCCATTTGCTGGTTCACGTCGGTACACCTCCTGGGGCACTGCCCGTTACTGTTACCAATTGTAGCTGAAATTACGCATGGTGTAAAGGGGAGAAGAAGAAAATTTATGTTTAATTAAGGACTCACCGGCGCATGCGTCGGGGCACTGGAGGAATTTGTACAAATGAAAAAGAGGTCCGGATCAGCGCAGAACGGCGCCCAGTTCCTTTTGCAGCAGCTCCAGCACGCTCTTTACGTCCTCGTCGGCCTCGGCGGCGGTGAGGCTGCGCTCATCGGAGCGGAGAGTCAGGTTAAACGCCACGCTCTTTTTGCCCGCGGGGATGGGAGCGCCGGTGTAGATGTCGAAGAGCTCTACTTCCTTGAGCAGGCCCCTGGCGCCCCGGCTGATGCAGTTTTCCAGGGTGGCCACGGGGATAGAGGCGTCACAGACCACGGCGATGTCCCGGGCTACGCTGGGGAACTTGGGCAGGGGGACATACTCCGGCTCGGGCCCCTGGAAGCGCATGAGGGCCTCGAAGGAGAGCTCGGCGCAGTAGAGCGCGGTGTCCACGCCATAATTGGCGCATACGGTGGGATGGATCTGCCCCAGGACGCCGATCTGCTCCCCGCCGACACAGACGGTGGCACAGCGGCCTGGATGGTAGGAGGCGTTGTCGCGGCAGGCTTGGTAGGATACGCCCCCAACCCGTATGCTGTGGAGCAGAGCCTCCACCACGCCCTTGAGACCGAAAAAGTCTATGTCCCCATAAGCGCCCAGCGAGAGTACCTTGGGCTCGTCGGCAAGGCCGTCGGCCCTGGGGAGATAGATCCTGCCCAGCTCATAGAGCCGCGCGCTCTTGTTGCGGAAATTATAGTTGCGGGCCAGAATTTCCAGCATGGAGGGCAGAGTGGTGGTGCGCATGATGGAAGTGTCCTCTCCAAGGGGGTTGAGGATTTTCAGGCTGCGGCGGCGGGGATCTTCCGGCGCCCAGCCGATCTTGTCATAATAGGTCGGAGAGATGAAAGAGTAGGTGATGATTTCGTCGTAGCCGGCGCTGCGGCAGGTCTGTCCCAGGCGCCGCTCCAGGCGCTGCGCGGGGGAATAGCCGCCCTGGGTGGTGGTTCCGCGCATCAGGGTGACGGGAATGCGGTTGTAGCCATGGAAGCGGGCCACCTCCTCGGCCAAGTCGGCCATGGTCAGCACGTCCCCACGCCAGGACGGGACGGTGATGCGGTCTCCTTCCACCTGGAAATCCAGCTTGCGGAGGATGGAGGCCATCTCTTCGCCGGAGACGTCGGTACCCAGCAGGTCGTTGATCTTTTCCGGCTCCAGATCCAGAACGGTGGGCTGAGGAACGTGATTGAGAATGTCGATGACGCCATCCACCACTTCGCCGGCCCCCAGGAGCTCTACCAGCTCGCAGGCGCGATTTACGGCGGGGAGGGTGTTCATGGGGTCCAGACCCTTCTCGTACTTGGCGGAGGCCTCCGTGCGCATACCCAAGGACAAGGCGGTGCGGCGGATGGTAGTGCCGTCGAAGTTGGCCGACTCAAAGACCACATCCACGGTGTCGTCTACAATTTCGCTGTTCAGACCGCCCATGATGCCAGCCAATCCCACAGCCCTGTGTGCGTCGGCGATGACCAGCATGCTGGGATTGAGCTTGCGGGGGGTTCCGTCCAGGGTGGTGAGAGTCTCGCCGTCTTTTGCACGGCGGACGATGATCCTTCCGCCCTTTACATAGCGGTAGTCAAAGGCGTGCATGGGCTGGCCATACTCCAGCATGACGTAGTTGGTGATGTCCACGATGTTGTTGATGGGACGCACGCCCATGGCCCGCAGCCGCTGGCGCATCCACAGGGGGGAGGGGCCGATCTTTACGTTGCGTACCATCCGGGCGGTGTACCGGGGGCACAGGTCCGCATCGGGAGTCTCCACGTCCAGCAAGTCGCGGAGGGCGCCGGGCCCGCCGCCCTTCACCTCCGGCGTATGGAGGGTGAGGGGGGTGCCGAAGGTGGCGGCCGCCTCCCGCGCCAGACCGATGACGGAGAGGCAGTCGGGACGGTTGGGGGTGATCTCAAACTCCACTACGTGGTCGTGATAGCCGATGGCCGCCCGAAGATCGTCGCCGGGGCGGAGGTCCCTGGCGCTCAGGTCGGGGTCGCTATTTAAAATGAAGATGCCGTCCACGATGCTCAGGGGCCAGTCATGGTCGGTCATGCCCAGCTCCTTGTAGGAGCAGAGCATGCCCACAGAGGCCTCTCCGCGGAGCGTTCCTGCGGTGATGTGGACTCCGCCGGGGAGGGTGGAGCCGTCCTTGGCCACGGGCACCAAGTCGCCCTCCCGGACGTTCTGTGCGCCGGTGACGATCTGTATCGGGGCGGCCCCGCCGATGTCCACCTGACAGATCCACATGTGGTCGGAATTGGGGTGACGGATCAGGGAGAGAACCTTGCCCACCACTACGTTTTCGATCTCGGCGCCCTCCACCTCGGTGATCTCCACCTTGGAGCCGGAGAGTGTCATGGCCTCGGCAAAGTCGCGGTCGGGGGCCGAGACGGGGGTGAATTCGTTCAGCCATTCACGGGATAATTTCATATGTCAAAACTCCTTGCTTATCGTCCATAGTCGCAGAGCGGACCGGATGTAGGTCCGCCGCGCCGGCCTCGGTATCTCAGAATTGCTCCAGGAAGCGCACATCATTTTCGAAGATGAGCCGCATGTCGGCGATCTTGAACTGCCGCAGGGCCAGCCGCTCCAGACCCATGCCGAAGGCCCAGCCGCTGTAGACCTCGGGATCGATACCGGCCATCTCCAGCACTCTGGGATGGACCATGCCGGCGCCCAGCACTTCGATCCAGCCCTCGCCCTTGCAGGTGGGGCAGCCGGCACCGCCGCACTTGTGGCACTGCACGTCCATCTCGCAGGAGGGCTCGGTGAAGGGGAAGTGGTGGGGGCGGAAACGGGTGACGGTGCCCTCTCCGTAGAGCTGCTCCATCACAGTGTTGAGCGTCCCCTTCAGGTCGGCCATGGTGACGCCCTTGTCAATGACCATGCCCTCCACTTGATGGAACATGGGGGAGTGAGTGGCGTCCACCTCGTCCTTCCGGTAGACGCGGCCGGGGGCGATGATGCGGATGGGCAGGGGCATGGTCTCCATAGCCCGCACCTGCATGGGAGAGGTCTGGGAGCGGAGCATCACCCGGCTGTCCTGATCAAAGTAGAAGGTGTCAGACCAGTCGCGGGAGGGATGCCCTTCAGGTGCGTTGAGCTTGTCAAAGTTATATTCTGCCAGCTCCACCTCGGGGCCGTCCAGCACTTGGAAGCCCATGCCCACGAAGATATCCTTGATCTCGTCCAGGGCGATATACATGGGGTGGCGGTGGCCCAGCTCCACAGGCTTGCCGGGGATGGTCACGTCCACCTGCTCCAGCTCCAGCCGGGCGTCCAGGGCGGCCTTCTCGATCCGCTTCTGCTCCTGCTCCAGGGCGGTGGTCAGGGCCTCACGCACTTCGTTGGCGAGCTGACCGATAATGGGCCGCTCCTCGGCGGACAGGCCGCCCATCTGCTTGAGGACGGCGGTGAGCGCACCCTTCTTCCCCAGGTATTTGACCCGCAGCGCATCCAAGTCCTGGGCCGTCTTGGTCTCGGAGAGGGCCGCAAGGGCCTCGCGCCTGATCTGTTCCAGTTTTTCCTTCATAAAATCGCAGCTCCTTTGCGTATTTTCACAATAAAAAAGGCCCCTCATCCCATACAAGGGACGAAAGGCAAACCTTCCGCGGTACCACCCACGATTCGCACCGCACCCGGCGCGCACTCAACCCCCTCTAACGGCGGGCAGCCGTCCACGTCTTTCCCCGCAGCCGCTCCCGGGCGAACCAAGCGCAGCGTCCGCAGTCTGGCTCTCAGCCGGTGACCAGACCTCTCTTGGCGGCGGTTTGACGCTATTTTCCCGTTCCTCGCGTTTACAATTGTCTTTTATATCACATTGGCGGGAAAATTGCAAGATGGTTTTTCATACGGAGTTAGACAAATACGCGTCCGAGTGGTACAATGTCAGGCAACGGGGAGTGCGCCGCCCCGACCGGAGGGCGCTGCCTGTGCAAGAAAAGAACGCTGACTGAGGAGATATGGCTATGCTGATCGCAACCGCCGCGCAGATGAGAGAGATCGACCGCGCGGCCATTCAGGACCGAGGGATCTGTTCCACACTGCTGATGGAGAACGCCGCAAAGGCCGTGGCCGAGGCATGCATCTCTCTGGTGAATCGGAGGCGGGGGGGCCGGGCCGCTGTTTTTTGCGGGCCGGGAAACAATGGAGGGGACGGCGTGGCCGCGGCCCGATTCCTGATGGAGGCCGGGCTGGAGGTCCGGGCCTTTCTGGTGGGAAAGCGGGAGAAGATGACCCCTGACTGCCGGGAGATGGAGAGTCGTCTCCGGAAGGCGGGCGGCGCGCTGGAGGACTTTGCGCCGGACGCCGCCTTTGCCTCCTGGTGTCTGGAGTGCGACGTGATGGTGGACGCTCTGTTCGGTATCGGGCTCAATACGCCTCTCTGGGGGGACCCCTACACCGCCGTGCAGATGATGAACACCTGCCCTGTGCCTGTGGTGGCGGTGGACATTGCCAGCGGGGTGGAGGCCGACACGGGGCGAATCCTCGGGGTCGCCGTGGAAGCCGATGAGACCGTTACTTTTACCTGCCCGAAGGCGGGGCATGTTTTGGGGCAGGGGGGATTGTGCTGCGGACGTCTGACTGTGGCGGACATCGGCATCCCCGCCGGGCTGATCCGGGGGCTGGACGAGACGCTCCGGGCCGTGGGGCCCGGCGACATCCATCTGCCCCGCCGGGCAAGGGACTCCTACAAGGGAGACTACGGAAAGGTTTACATTCTGGGGGGCAGCGTGGGGTACAGTGGCGCCCCTGTGTTCGCGGCACGGGCGGCGGTGCGCACCGGCGCGGGGCTGGTGTCCCTGGGCGTACCCGCCCCTCTCTGGCCCATTGCGGCCGCCAAACTGGACGAGGCCATGGCCCACCCCCTCCCATCCGGGAAAGAGGGAATGCTCTCTCTGGAGGCGACGGAGGAGACCCTCAGACGTCTGGATACCTGCGATGTGTGTCTCATCGGTCCGGGACTGGGGCGGGGGAACGGCGTGGCCTCGGTGGTGCGGCATATCCTCAGGAGTACCCATCTGCCGGTGGTGCTGGACGCCGACGGCATAAACGCTCTGGAGGGACATATAGATGTGTTGGATGCCCGCGGCGGCAGCTTCACGGTGCTCACGCCCCACGACGGAGAATTTGTCCGCATCGGCGGCGATCTTTCCGGCGGGGACCGGCTGGCGGCGGCCAGGTCGTTCGCCGCGGAGCACGGCTGCGCGCTGGTGCTCAAGGGACACCGTACCATCGCGGCCTTCCCCGACGGCACGGCTTATATCAACACCACGGGAAATCCGGGCATGGCCAAGGGGGGCAGCGGCGACGTACTGGGGGGAATCATCATCTCTCTGCTGGGGCAGGGGCTGACGGCCCGGGAGGCGATCCCCATGGCGGTATGCCTCCACGGCATGGCGGGTGACCTGTGCGCCCGGGAGCTGGGGGAGTATGGTATGACGCCCAGCGATATGATCGAGCGGCTGCCTCTGGTCATGAAGACCTTTGAGCGCCGGTCCTGAGGCATCCCGCAGGTCAAAACGATTCAGGAGGAGAAAAAAGTGCGCAAGAGAACTGTGTGCGCACTAATGATGACCCTGTGCCTGCTGGCCGCCTGCGGCGGAGAAGCGGGAACAGGCAACAACACCGATGAATTGGCGCTGGACATCCGGGCAGACTACCTCTCTATGTCCGGCTGCACCGCCCGGATGGACGTCACCGCAGACTATGGGGAAAGAGTCTACACATATACCCTGGACCTCAGCTATCAGAAGGACGGGGACACCACGCTTGCGGTAGTCGCGCCTGAGGAAGTGGCGGGTGTGACCGCGCGGCTGAGCGGGGAGGAGACCTTCTTGGAGTTCGACGGCGTGAGCCTGGAGACAGGGCCGCTGGACGATACCGGGCTCTCTCCGCTCAGCGCGGCTCCGACCCTGCTCCGCTGTGCCAGGGAGGGCTTCATTGCGGAGAGCGCCCTGGAGACGGTGGGAGAGAGCGAGTGCCTCAAAGTGGTCTGCCGGGACCCGGAGGTACAGCCCGGCACGGGAACAGAGGTCTCCCTGTGGTTCGATGCGGGCACCCATGCCCTGAAACAAGGGGAGATCCTCTCAGACGGGGCCCGGATCGTGGCCTGTATTTTTACACAATTCAGCATGACGACATAAGAAAGAGGCCAGAGAAATGGACGATGTACAGAAGCGGACGTGGGCGGAGATCGATCTCTCCCGTATGGAGCACAATTACCGGGCGCTGCGGGCGCTGGCGGGGCCCAAATGCAAATTTTTAGGGGTGGCGAAGGCCAACGCTTATGGCCACGGGGCGGTCCCCGTGGCCCGCACGCTGGAGAAGCGGGGGTGCGACTACCTGGCCGTGGCCTGCCTGGATGAAGCCGTAGAGCTTCGGGAGGCGGGGGTGGGGACGCCCATCCTGATCCTGGGCCCCACTGCGCCAGAGTATACCGGCGAGCTCTTGGACCGGGATCTCACCCAGACGGTGGGGGATGCGGAGACCGGGTTGGCTTTTGCCCGCGGCGCCGAGGCCCGGGGCGGGACGCTGAAGGTCCACCTCAAGGTGGACACGGGCATGTCCCGGCTGGGCTTTCTCTGCAACGAGGCGTCCATGGACGCCTCCGTGGCGGACATTGCCCGGATCTGCGCGCTGCCCGGCCTGCGTGCGGAGGGAATCTTTACCCATTTTTCCGATGCCGACGGCAGCGAGGAATACACCATGTGCCAGTTCACACGGTTTCTCGATACGCTGGACAAGCTCGCCGCCCGGGGCGTGCGCTTTGAGATTCGCCATTGCGCGGCCAGCGCCGCTGTGTTAAACTACCCCTGTACCCACCTGGATATGATCCGCCCCGGCATCGCCCTTTACGGTCACTATCCGGCGCCGGATATGGAGCACACTTGTCCGCTGCTGCCAGTGCTCTCCCTCAAATCCAGAGTGGCGGCGGTCAGAGCGCTGCCCGCCGGTACACAGGTGAGCTATGGCCGCACCCACACGCTGAAACGGGACAGCCTGCTGGCGGTCTTGCCGGTGGGCTATGCAGACGGTTTTTTCCGCCTGTTCTCCGACCGGCTTGCAGTGGAGCTCCGGGGGCGGAGAGCCCCCCTGGTGGGACGGGTCTGTATGGACCTGTGCATGGTGGACGTCACGGACATTCCCGGAGTGGTCCCCGGCGATGTGGCCACCCTCTACGGGGACAAGACGCCGGTGGAAGCGGGCGCGGAACTGGCAGGCACCATTCCGTATGAGCTCCTGTGCGACGTGTCCCCCCGTGTGCCGAGGGTCTATAGGGGAGAATAGGGTCCCCAAGCGCCTGGCGCGCATACAATGGACCGGGAGGCATAGCATCGGGCAGGCGGCGGGAAGACCATCCGCTTCCTGATATTTCAAGACAAGTGTATAAATCCCGCCGCCCCGTGGGAGAATCATAGTGACGGCGTTACATAGGCTTCCGCCTGAGGTGACGCTGGTAACTATCTTCCAGCGGAGTGTGAGCATGAGTGGATAACAGCGTGAAACGCGGTGACATTTTTTACGCCGATCTGAGCCCTGTGGTGGGCAGCGAACAGGGGGGTGTCCGCCCGGTCCTTATCGTCCAAAACGACACAGGCAACCGGCACAGCCCTACGGTGATCGCCGCCGCCATCACATCCCAGACCGGCAAGGCCAAGCTCCCGACGCACATTGAGCTGGCCGCCATGAATTACGGCCTGCCCAAGGATTCCGTGGTCCTGCTGGAGCAGATCCGGACCTTGGATAAAAAACGGCTGAGAGAGAAGATGGGTCGGCTGGACGACAAGCTGATGCATCAGGTGGATTCCGCCATCGCAGTGAGCTTCGGCCTGCACCCCGAACAATTGGTATGAGGAGAAAGGGCCGTCCCCGGCGGGCGGCCCCCTCTGCCCCTGACTTGGAGGTTACATATGAGAAAGCCAATGAACCCCATTTTGACCGCAGTCGCTGTATCGGGCGCCCTGTCGCTCCTGCTCGGGGCCGCAGCCGGAACCCAGACAGACCCGCTGGTCACCCTGAGTTATCTCAACGATGTGAATACGCCCGCCATTCTCAAAGAGGTGGACGCCAGGCTGGACACGAGGGAGCAGGCCCTGGTGGACAAGCTCAACGCCTCCATTGCCCAGTATGAAAAGGATATGGAGGAGCAGTTGGCCGCCGCCGGCGGAGGGACGGCGTCCTCTTCCGCCGTCTTTGCCGTGGTGACGGTGAAGGCCGGGCAGAAGCTGCTGGGCGGTGTGGGCTGTGAATTTCTGCTCCGCAGCGGGAGCGCCGTCTGTGTGGCGGCTTCGGCGCCGGGGCTTATCGACTCCACCGATGGAGCTACCCTGGCAAGCGGCGGCGCCATACAGCCCAACCACCTCTATCTTTCCACCGCAGAGGGCCGGGGACTCCAGGCGGGCAGTGACGCGACGGTCCTGGTGCGGGGAAGCTACCAGATCTCCTGAGGGGAAACGGGGCGCGCTGATTTCCACCTCTGCGCATTAAGGGGGTGCAGATGAAGAAATACAAAATCATTTACGCCGATCCCCCTTGGAGATACGCGAGAAGCAAGG
>NZ_JBCOAQ010000011.1:0-39639 GCF_040226735.1 Intestinimonas sp. RTP31139st1_F5_RTP31139_211217
CTCTATGGAGCGCGGCGGCCTTTTCGATCCGCTGTCCCGACGCCTTGGAAGCACTCCTTGCGTGGGCGGACCGAATGTTGGACGGTGGAAGTTCCACTTTGGCTTTGGGGATTTGTTTTCAGAGAAACATTGCCCAATGCGGGCTTCTCCTTTCGCCTTTCGCCAGAGGGCGACGTCGCCCGGCACCGGCTTAAAAGGAGATGTCTTGTCCAGCGGAAGATCGTTTCCAACCTGTCCGAGATCTAGTGTGCACAGAGGGGGCAAAGAAATACCTGGCACTTTTCGGTATAGGACGTGTCATATTTGTCCAAACTGAAAATAAACATTTTAAAAAGAAAGGAGGCGGTCCACCTATGACGGAGGCGGCCAAAAACAAGGTGTTTTCCTTCCGCCGGCGGGCGGAAAACGAGCGGGACGAGGAGCTGCGGGCCCTGCGGGAGGGCCTGATCCGGACCCGGACCCTCATCAACCAAGCTTATGTGGGGTTTAACGGCACCGGGGACCCGGACTTGATCGAGTCCTATGTCTTTGAGATCAATTCTCTTCAGGCACGATACTCCTACCTGCTGCGGCGGGTCAAGGAGCTCGAGGGACAGGAGGCCTGAGCGGTGGAAGGCTTTTTGACCGACACACTGCCTTGGCTCCTGGTGGGACTGGTGGCAGTGGCCGCGCTGCTTCTGCTGCGGCAGCCCATCCAATACCTGGCCCGACTCTGTCTGCGGACCCTGTGTTCTCTGGCCGCGCTGGCGGCGCTGAGCCCGCTGGGGCCGCTGATCGGTGTGGGCCTGGGAGTCAACCTGGCCAACGCCTTGGTCATGGGGCTGCTGGGCGTACCCGGATTCGGACTGCTCCTGATGCTCAATTGGGCCCTGGCCAGATAACGGAAAAATTTTCTTTGCCATTTTTCCACTCTGTTCACAGATTCGAAACAACCATGCCGTAAAATGTAGCCTGCGAAGACCTCAATGGATCAAAAAGCAGGTGAGTGGAAATGAAGCGAAAAATTTGCGCGCTGATGCTGGCACTGGGCCTGACGGCAGCAGTGACGGGCCAGGCCGCCGCCGCAGCTTTCACCGACGTGCCCTCCGGCGCATGGTATGCAGAAGCAGTTGCAGCGGTATCCGACGGAGGGATCATGAACGGGACGACGACCACCACCTTTTCACCCGACGGACAGGTGACCCGGGGTATGGTGGCCGCTGTCCTCTGGCGTATGGCGGGCAGCCCCGCCCCCAAGGGCGGAAGCTCTTTTGCAGATGTAGAGGCATGGTATTTCTATGCCGACGCCGTGGCTTGGGCGGAGGAAAACGGCATTGCGGCCGGACGCAGCGACGGGAGTTTCGGCGGCGGGGATATCGTTACCCGGGAGCAGCTTGCGGTTTTCCTCTACCGATACAGCCAATATGCGGGAGAGGAGCTGGCTAACGGCGTATTGGACATATACTCCGATGTGGACAGCGTCCACGCATGGGCCCGCGAGGGCATGGCCCATGCCGTGGGGGCCGGACTGATCACCGGGCGGGACAATGGGGAGTTGGACCCCGGCGGCCCGGCGACACGGGCGCAGCTCGCGGTGATCTTGCAGCGGCTCATGACGCCCGCTGTAGGATAAAGCGGCTTCTGAGCGGAATAGAATGCGGAAAGACCGGCGCACAGCTCTTGGAGCTGTGCGCCGGTCTTTGTTCCATGGCAAGGAGCATGGCGCAGGGTGGAATATTTTGAAAAGGAGAAGCCGGTGCACCGGATTGACAGGAGGGGGGAATCCTGCTATAGTGAAGAAAACGCGTGGGGAGGAGGGTGCGATATGGGTTGGAAGAATCGGCTTATAATGGTATTAGAAGGAAATGTCTTTGCCGCAAACAGGATTATTGCGCCCTTTTTGCGGACCCCACGGCGGTGAAGCGTATCCCATAGACACCGGCCGCGGCATTCCGCCGCGGCTTTTCTGTGCCCTGCAGGAGGAAGCCGCGCTGAAAATGGCAGCGCGGCTTCCCTTTTAGGTATGTGCATATTTTCGGTTCATACGCCGGATTGAGAAGGGCAGAATCACCACGCTGAGGAAAGAGAAGAGGCTGGCTCCTATCATGATATAGAAGAAATTCAGGTAAGAGCCGGTGGCGGTTTTGATGATGCTGATGTAGGAGGCTACCAGGGTACCCACGATAGAGGTAGAGGAGACAACGCCGTAATTTAAACGGTAATACTTCATGCCGTAGATCTCTCCGGTAAAAGAGGAGGCCAGCAGAGCCATGCTTCCATAGGCCAGCCCCAGCAGAACGAAGAGCAGGATGAGCAGGTGGGCATAGCTGCCCTGATAGGCCGCCACCATTCCTATGGACAGGAAAACAAAGATGGCGGAAAGGGCCACCATGAGCTTCCAGCTCCCAAAGCGGTCGGCGAGCCAGCCGGAAAGCGGGCGGCCAAGGCCGTTTCCGGCGCTGAGCAGGCCGACGCCAATTGCACTCAACGTGGCGGGCATCCCGATGTCCGCCGCGATCAGCGCCGCCTGTCCGATCACGGCCTGACCCAAAAGGGACAAAATAACCTTCCAAATTGAAAAAAGGTAAAAGCAGGGGGAAGTAAGCATTTGCCTTGTGGTGAAATCATGGCTTGCGGAGGAGTCCTTTTTGCCGTTGCCGGCCTGCGGCGGCTCCTGGAGGAGAAATCCCGCAGTCAGGACGGAGACAGCCAGAAGGACGATGCCGATCATGCGGAAAACATTCCGCCAGCCCGGCCCAGAGGTTACAAAGTGGGAGAGCAGAGGACTGAACAACAGGCCGCCCATGCCGAAGCCGGCCAGCAGGATGCCGGAAACAAAACCACTCCGGCCAGGAAACCAGTGGACCACTCCGGTCAGCCAGGCGTTATAGCAAATACCGATGCCCGTGCCCACAAAGACCCCGTAAAAAAGGTAGAGAGTAAAAAGGGAGACCGTACAGGAGCTGCCCAAAAAGCCGGATACCGCCAAAGTGATCCCCAGCATCAGAGCGGTTTTTTGCGACAGGCGGGCTGCGAGCACGCCGTTGAGGGCCATTCCTACAAAGAGGCAGAGCATGGAGAGGGTGTAGGCCACCGAGGTCTCTGCGCGGGTCCAGCCAAATTCGGCCTCAAGGGGCACGACAAAAATAGACCAGACATAGATAAGGCCAAACAACAGCAGAGAGGCCATACCGCAGACCAGGACCGCAATGGGGTTTCTCATCAGCTTCTTCATAGGTCCCAATTCCTTTCTTCCATAGATATACGGGGGCGGACGGGGACAAAGGGGAGCAATTAGTTGATAATGCAACATTTTATCAGAGATATAAAATGGATACAACCACTTTTCACAAATTTATTGTGACAAATTGTTGCGGTGATACTTTGAAAACAAGGGAATGAAAAAGATGTTTGAGATTGAAGAACAGCTCCGCACGCTTCTGCGGCTGGAGTTTTGGGGGAATATTCGGCTGGCGGGGGGTGTTTGGGTCCTTTTGCTGGTGGGACGGGGGTTTTCCCTGTTTCAAGTGGGGGTGGCAGAGGCGTTTTTCCATGTGGTCAGTTTCTGCTGCGAAGTGCCATCCGGTATGCTGGCCGACGTTCTGGGCCGCCGCAGGACGCTGATTGCCAGTCAGACCATGTTCGCCTGCTCCGCCGCCGCCATGATGCTCTCACAGTCTATGGCAGGGGTGTGCCTGGCCATGGCGCTCAACGCAATGGCATATAACCTGGCCTCCGGTACGAGGGAGGCCATTACTTACGACTCTTTGCTCCAGGCGGGACGGGAAAGAGACTATCTCCGCATCTCTTCCTTACAGAATACATTGTGGCGCGGTGCGCAGGCACTCTCCACCCTGTGCGCCGGGGCAGCGGCGGCGCTGGGATATGTCCGGGGATACGGCGTCGATCTGCTGCTCTCCCTGCTGGCCGCCGCCTTGACCTGCCGCCTGGCCGAGCCGGAAGTCACGGATGCCCAAAGGGCACGGAGCAGGCCCGCTCTTCGGGACCTGCCGGAACGCCTGGAGAACTGCGGCCGGGAGGCCCTCGGCTTTCTGGCCGCCCATCCCCGGACGGTGGGGCTTATGCTCTTTAACGCCCTAGTGGGCGCCTGCGCCACACTGCTGCGTTTTTTTCTCCAGGATGCGCTGGTCCGCGCCGGCGCACCCTCTGCACTGCTGGGGCCGCTTCTGCTGCTGATCGAGCTGGGGGGTGTGGCTGGAGCGCGGCTGGCGCTGCCGCTTTCCCGGCTCTCCTACCGCAGGGCCGGGGCGCTCTGCGCTGTGGGGGTAGCCGTGGGATGCCTGATGCCGCTTACAGGGGCCGTCCATCTGATGGCTGCCGGCGGCCTCCTGGCCGTAGCCTGTGACGACGCGCTCGAGACGCTGACCGGCAGCCGGCTCAACGAAAACTTGCCCTCAGATCAGCGCGCCACGCTCATCTCCGTGTCCTCCATGGCGTTCAGCTTGGTGATGATCGCGCTCGCTCCGATGGCCGGGGGACTGGCCGCATAGGCATTGTTACAGGAATGTTACAGCAAAATCACGAAAAATTTGCTCTGCGCAGAGGGCGCACTTGGAACCTGTGACCCGATAAATGGTGGATATTTATAAAATAGAGGCAGGACTCCGCAACATATTGCGGCGTTACTCCATCAAAAGAGCGGGAATGGACTCGACCGTTTCTTACCAAAAAGGACTTGACGCTGTACGGAAAAGCGTGTATCATTACTTTTGTAACCTTTTGTAATCATTTATTATCGCTCTGTCATTATTCTCCGATTATTTTGATCGGATTTTCTGACTAACGCATAAGGGAGGCTTCGTCTGCATGGATGAGATCCTACGGGCGCCGCAGGAAGAGTTCCCGCTCCATACGCAGCGCAAAGGCCGCGCCCCGTCTGCTCAGGGCGGGAGAGAGAAGGCTGAGCGCGCAGGAGAGCGGTTCCGCAAGCTGATGGAGGCGGGGGCTGCGCAGGGACGCGTGTTCCGGCTGCAGGGCATCCGGGTATATCACCGGACTCGGTCCGCTGTTGCCGGGCGGCCCAAAATGGCGCCGTTGCCATTTCTGGCGCTGACAGCCGTGATCGGCATTGCCGCTGTGGTGGGCACGATGTACACCCCGGCCTATGTTGTCACGGTAGACGGCGTGGATGTGGGGCTCGTAAGAGACCAGTCGGTGTTCCGGCAGGCGGTGGAGCGCGTGGAAGAGCGGGCCTCCGATATTTTGGGCTATGACTACCACCTGGCGCACGAGGTGAGCTACGAGATGGCCCTCACCGGACAGGATCAGATTACCCCGGCTGCTGAATTTGAGACCTATCTCTTTGATCAGATCGGTGAGGTCATGAAGAGCTATGTCCTCACGGTGGACGGCCAGTTCGTGGGTGCGGCCACGGATCGGGCGGCGCTGGACGGAATGTTGGAGCAGTTGGCGGCCCCCTACGTGACGGAGAACACGGTTTCCGTAAGTTACACCAAGAACGTCCACATCACCCGGGAGTACACGCCCTCCGATGTTCAGCAGGACACCGCCGCCATGCTGGCCATGCTCACGGAAAACACCAACGGGCAGACCACCTACGAGGTTCAAAAGGGCGATACCTTTATGGCTCTGGCCTTCGACAATGATATGACCATGGCCGAGATGGAGGAGCTTAACCCCGGTGTCGACATCAACAAGCTGTATATCGGCCAGATCCTGAACATCAAAGAGGAGATCCCCTTCCTGGGGGTGCAGACGGTGGACAGCCTCACCTACCATGAGGAGATCGCCTGCGAGGTCCGGGAAGTGGAGGACGACAGCATGTATCAGGGCGAGTCCAAGGTGCTGGATGCCGGTATCCCCGGCGAGGCGCTGGTGACCGCCGACGTGACTTATGTCAACGGTGTGGAAAAGGAGCGCAACGTCACCTCTACCACTGTCCTGCGGGAGGCCACGGAGAAGGTCATCGCAGTCGGGACCAAAGAGCGGCCCACCTGGTATCCCACAGGGAACTATATCTGGCCAGTCTATGGGCGCATCACATCCCGCTTTGGCTACCGCTCCATTTTCGGCTCTTACAGTTACCACTCCGGACTGGATATCGCCGTTCCCTACGGCACCTCGGTAAAGGCTTCTGACGGCGGTACCGTCACCTTTGCGGGGTACAAGGGCAGTTATGGCTACCTGGTCATCATCAACCATGGCAACGGCGAGCAGACCTATTACGGACACAATTCCAGCCTGCTGGTCTCTGCGGGCGACAAGGTCTATCAGGGGCAGACCATCGCCAAGGCCGGTTCCACCGGGCGCTCCACCGGCAGCCATTGCCACTTTGAGATTCGCATCAACGGCACGGCGGTAAATCCGGCGGCCTACCTCAATTGAAACGGAAGCTTGCAATATAAAAGGCCGCCCGTCCCTCAAGGGCTGATGACGAATAAGGAAAGAAAACATGATTCGGATAGGCGGCTAAACGGGCGAGGGTTTTAAGAAAAATACACGAAAAGGGACACTGACTTGAAGCAGTGTCCCTTTTTCATACCCATTTCCGGATAGCTGCCTCCAGGAAATGAGGCGAGAAGATGGCCGAGCCGGGTGCATAAGATCGCTTCTATGGAGCCGAGGCAGAGCAATACACCTTGTCCGGCAGGGCGCGGGTGGGTTCAATATCGAAGTGACAAACTGCGATATCAAGTCCTTTGAACGTGTGACCCGGAAATATGGCGTGGATTTCGCACGGAAAAAGGACAGAACCAAAACCATTCGTACGACCAACGACCGCCTGAGCCGGGAACATGGCCTTTTTGTGATTGAGAAACCGAAAGAAAGGGGCAAGCACTATACGGAATGGGCCAGCGGGCGGCGGGGCGCAAACTGGAAAGATAGGCTGCGCCGGACAATTGACCGAGTGTTGCCCACCGTGTCCAACCATAAAGAATTTCTTGCGGCTATGTGCCAGGAGGGGTACGAGATTAAGACCAGCCGAAACATTGGGGCAAGGCCAATGTGGACGCGCTTTTAAAAATCACCAGGGCGAGAGAGAAAAAAATCAGGAACAGGGCAGGCAACCCCGCTTTGCCTGCCCAAAGACAAAGGCCGGAAGCGGTGTCAGGGGTGCGCGTAGCGCATTTATTTTACCCTTGACTCCGTTTCCGGCTTTTGCTATGCCTCCGGGATAGAAGCGTCCGCAAGGACGCGCAAGCCACCACGTTCGCGTGGTGTTCGGCCCGCACGTTTTGTGTCGGGCCAGGGGCTTGGGGAACTCACCATCAAGCGGGAAAGGATATCTCTTTCCATTGCGTGCTAACTAGTATTTTTCTGGAACCCGGATATTAGCTGCGTTATAAAACTTATATTTTTCTACCATATGCTTCTTCATACGAACCAAATTGTAACGGTAACAATCTGCTATGTCATCTGCAAAGGAAGTCACATTACCTTCACGTAATTGCTGAAGCGCTAGAATGACTTGCTTGTTGAGATGTAAAAGTGTATGTTCCTTGGACGGATAATAGACAAAATGGTGTCCCCATTCAAGAAGGTGATTGATTTCAGATAATATTATGTATAAAGGGTCTAAAGTGATATGTTTCATTATGGATTCCAAAATATCTGCTAAATAAATAGAGTCAGAAGAAGTAAATCTATCTGCTAACTCGTCCAATTCTTCTCTGGTAAACTGCGGAGCTGCAACTAAAGCGGCCGGGCGCATAATTAATACCATTAGCTGTAAAGCATGAAGGTAACGGTGTGCCTTTTCTACATACCCGGAATTAAAAGCCAACTGATGAAGTTTCGTATCATCAGGTTCTATAACTATAGTGCCTTTACCATTTAGTTTCTTTACGAAACCTCTTTGTTCGAGTTCTGACAATGCCTTTCTAACCGTCGATATAGAGACAGCGTACTGGCTGGCCAGTCGCTTTTCAGATGGAAGAAACATTCCAACAGAATACTCCCCAAGGCCAATTTTTAGATTCAGGTCATCAATAATTTTTGAGTAATAATAATCCTGACCACGCATGGGATTCCACGAAAACTTCAAACCAGTTTGGGTAGGACATTGGGGAGTGGTCTCTGACAGGTAATTTAACGTATTCTCAATGGAATCTGTAAGTTTTTGATACATACTGGATAACCGGTTGTACTTTGTGAGCGGATCATCGCCCTTTAATATATCTATAATAACACTGGTTGCAGATACAGGCCCTTGTAAAAAGTGTTCAGAGAAATAAGGACAATCTTCTGTAAAAAATGTAAGCTTATTATAAAGGCCAAATGTAGAATAGAGTTCGCTGAATAGGGAATTACCACCGATTCTTAATATATCATATCCTAATAATTTAGAAAAACGCCATCCACCAGGAGCATGTCCCAAACGCAATGCTTTCATAGCCTGTTTATAGTGGGGCATTATCTCCACATCACACCCCTGCAAAGCAAAAACCATAAGTGAAGGCAGTATTAAAGCAAAAGTCTGATATACCTGTAAAATGCCTTCCTTTTGTTTTAAAATCTCAAAAACCGTATTTGATGAATTACAGGTATCTTTAAATCTCTTATCAAATGCAACGAAGTATACACCAGAGGGAGGTTCGATACAATTATCCCTCTCAGAAGAAAAATCCCCGAAAGGAGAAAACTACGTTCGAATTCATATTAAGGTCAAGGATAATGGAATTGGTATGTCGCCAGATTTTTTGAAAAAGATATATGAATCCTATAGCCGTGCGGATGGAGTCAGGGTGAGTAAAACGCAAGGCACCGGTTTGGGAATGGCGATTACAAAGTACATTGTGGACGCAATGGAAGGAACCATTGATATACAAAGCGAGCTTGATAAAGGTACCGAATTTTTTCTCACATTTGATTTTGAAAAAGCAGATGTAGTGGAAATGGATATGGTTCTCCCCCCCTGGAATATGCTGGTGGTTGATGATGATGAATTATTATGTAGGACAGCTATAGACACACTAAAGGCCATCGGAATAAAGGCTGAATGGACATTAAGCGGAGAAAAGGCGATAGAACTGGTAAACCAACACCACAAAAAAAGAGATGATTATCAAATTATTCTGTTGGATTGGAAGCTACCTGGAATGGATGGGATTCAGGTTGCAAAAGAAATCCGGTGTAATCTGGGAGATGAAGTACCGATTCTGCTGATTTCTGCATACGACTGGAGTGAATTTGAAGCGGAGGCTCGTGAAGCGGGCATTAGTGGTTTCATTTCTAAGCCACTTTTTAAATCTACGCTATATCATGCTTTGCGTCAGTATATAGACACTGAAACGGAACATGATCAGACATTGAACCAAAGTATTGATCTATCCGGACGCCGTATTCTGTTAGCTGAGGATAATGAGCTTAACTGGGAGGTCGCAAATGAATTATTGTCTGACCTGGGTGTAGAGCTGGATTGGGCAGAAGATGGCCGGATATGTCTGGACAAGTTTCAAAAATCACTACAAGGATATTACGATGCCATTCTTATGGATATACGGATGCCGCATATGACGGGATATGAGGCCACAAAAGCGATTCGTGGACTGAATCATCCGGATGCCCTATCTATTCCAATTATAGCTATGAGTGCAGATGCTTTTTCTGACGACATACAGCATTGCTTGGAGTGCGGTATGAATGCCCATATAGCAAAGCCGATTGATATTATAGAATTGACCCGCCTATTAAAAAGATATTTAAACAATTAAACAATTCAAAGGATACGCGCTCACCGGAAACGCCTCACTAAGCAAGAATTCCTGCGCTGTTCTCTGGAATGTTGTACTGTGCGGACTGGGGCTCCCCGCTCCGCGCTAATCGCGGCCAGATCATATTAAAGATGGCGAGTAATACACTTGAGGAACTGCCCCCAGGAATGCTTCGAGATCTGATTGAAAAATTGTTATTCATGAAGGTGACAGAAGCAGTGGCCATCGGCAGCAGCGCATACCTTCATCGGTGCGATGGAGGACGCACAGGTGCTTGTAAAACTCGATCTAAAAGATCAAGCAGCGTAATGTACGAAAGTACATTACGCTGCTTGATCTTTTGCGTCCTCAGCCAAGAGACGGGCTGCCTTTTATATTATCTGCGTTCCAGCGCCATGTCATAGGCGTGTTTGGTCTTTTCGTCAAAACAGACGAAGAGGATCTCGTCAAAGGCGGCTGGGTGGGAGGCGAGGAATCCCCGCACCGCTCCGACGGCAATGGGGGCGGCCCGGTCCAGAGGGAATCGATAGACGCCGGTGCTGATGGAGGGAAAGGCGACGGTCCGGCAGTCATGCGACAGGGCCAGTTCCAGACAGGAGCGGTAACAGGAGGCCAGCATAGCCTCCTCCCCATGTCCGCCGCCGTGCCATACCGGACCGGGGGTATGCAGAACGTATTTTGCGGGCAGAGAATAACCTTTTGTAATTTTAGCACTCCCTGTTTTACAGCCGTGCAGGGCCCTGCATTCAGCCAGGAGGGCCGGGCCGGCCCGCCGGTGGATGGCCCCGTCCACACCCCCTCCTCCCAGAAGAGAGGGATTGGCGGCGTTGACGATGGCATCTGCCCGGATCTGTGTGATGTCGCCCAGCAGGGTGCGGATGGGCTCACGCATCGCCGTTGCCGGGTTCCGGCCAGGGGTCGGAGGCCGAGTCGCCGTCCCCGTCTGCGGGGAGCTGGGCCTGCAGAGAGGCCGGGTCGGTAAAGACCTGCTCAAAGGTCTTGGCGTCCATGGTCTCATGCTCCAGCAGGTAGCGCGCCACCAGGTCCAACTCCTTGGCGTGCGCCTTCAAAATGGACTCACACCGGGCGTAGGCGTTGTCGATGAGGGTCTTGACCTCCTCGTCGATGATACCGGCGACCTCCTCCGAATAGCTCTTGGCCTGGGCCATGGACCGACCGATAAAGACCTCGTCATGGCCGGTATCGAAGGTGACGCTACCCAACCGGTCGCTCATGCCGTAGCGCATGACCATGTTCCGGGCGATGGAAGAGGCCCGCTGGATGTCGTTGCCCGCGCCGGTGGAGATATCCCCCAGGGTGAGCTGTTCGGCCACCCGTCCGCCCAGCAGAGAGGCGATGCGTTCAGTGAGCTCCGTCCGGGAGAGGAAGTTCTTGTCCTCCTGGGGTAGGCTGATGGTCATGCCGCCTGCGCCGCCCCGGGGCACGATGGTGATCTGATGGACCGGATCGGCGGTCTCCAAGCTGTGATTGACCACGGCATGGCCCGCCTCATGATAGGCGGTGAGCCGCCGTTCCCGGGGCGTGACCACCTTGCTCTTCTTCTCCGGGCCGGCGATGACTTTGATGACCGCCTCGTGGAGATCCTCCATGGTGATGAATCGCTCCTCCCGGCGGGCGGCCAGCAGGGCCGCCTCGTTCATCAGGTTCTCCAGGTCCGCACCGGTGAAGCCGCCGGTGGCCTTGGCAAGCTCCGCCAGGGAGACGTCGTCCGCCAGGGGCTTATTGCGGGCGTGGATCTTCAAAATGGCCTCCCGCCCTTTGATGTCGGGATACCCCACGTAGACCTGCCGGTCGAACCGGCCGGGACGCAGGAGGGCGGGATCGAGGATGTCCACCCGGTTGGTAGCGGCCAGAACGATGACACCCTCGTTGGCCGAAAAGCCGTCCATTTCCACCAAAAGCTGGTTCAGGGTCTGCTCACGCTCGTCATGGCCGCCGCCCAGGCCGGCGCCGCGCTGGCGGCCCACGGCGTCGATCTCATCGATAAAGACGATGGCGGGGGAGTCCTTTTTGGCTTGGTCAAAGAGATCGCGGACCCGGGAGGCGCCCACGCCCACATAGAGCTCCACAAAGTCCGAACCCGAGATGGAGAGGAAGTTGACGCCGGCCTCACCCGCCACGGCGCGGGCCAGCAGGGTCTTGCCAGTGCCCGGAGGGCCCACCAGCAGCACGCCCTTGGGGATACGGGCCCCCAGGGCCACAAACCGCTTGGGGTCCCGGAGGAATTCTACGATCTCCCGGAGCTCCTCTTTTTCCTCATCCGCGCCGGCCACATTATCGAAGGTCACCTTTTTGTCGCCCTGGTCTGCCAGGGTCCGGGTCCGGGCACGGCCAAAACGGGCGGTCTTGTCTCCGCCTCCGCCTGCGCCGTTCTGGCGCAGAAACATAAAATACCACATAAAGCCGAAAATGACAAAAATGGCCAGATAGGGCAGGAAGGACATCCAGGGAGAGGGTGTGGGGTCGGGGGGATAATCGTAGTCAGCGAGGATGCCCGCCTGCCACTGCTTTACAATGAGATCGTTGAAATCCTCCCGGAAGAGCTCCAGGGAGTAGAGCTTGTAGGAGAGGGTGGTCCCGTCCTTCAGGAAGAGGGTCAGGTTGTTGTTTTTGTCCACCACCAGGCGCTCCACGTTCTGCTGTTCCAGCTCCCGGCGGACCTGGGCATAAGAGGGGGCGGCGGTGGCGTTCATATTCTGGAGGGTCCAGAGGGTCCCCACCAGGATCATCAGGATCAGGCCGTAAAAGGCCACGTCCCGCAGGCTGATTTTTTTCAAGAAAGTACCACGTCCTTCTGTATGGGGTGGGGATACTTAGTCCGCCGTGACAAGCTCCTCTTCATAGACACAGGGCTTCAGGATGCCTATGTAGGGAAGATTGCGGTATTTTTCCGCAAAGTCCAGCCCATAACCCACGACAAAGAGGTCGTCTACGGAAAAACCGGTGTAGTCGGCCTCCACGGGCTTGGTGCGGCGGGAGGGCTTATCCAGCAGCGTACACAGCCGGATGGAGGCGGGGTGCCGGGCCTGGAGCAGCTTGAGCAGATAGCTCAGGGTGTTGCCGCTGTCCAGAATGTCCTCCACCACGATGACATCCTTGCCCTCGATGCTCTCCGAGAGGTCCTTGGTGATCTTCACCTGACCGGAAGAGGTAGTGCCGGCGCCGTAAGAGGATACGGCCATGAAGTCCAGGGTGCAGGGGAGGGTGATGGAGCGCACCAGATCCGCCATAAAGACAAAGGAGCCCCGGAGGACGCTGATGAGAATGGGCTCCCTGCCCGCGTAGTCCCGGTCAATCTGTCCGGCCAGCTCTTGTACTCTGGTGCGGAGCGCCTCTTCGGTGAATAAGACCCGTTCGATGTCCTGTTCCAGCATATCCATATCCATCCTTTACTCATTCTGAAGCTCCTCAGCGGGAGCGGTTCTGAGGGCGATGACCTCCAGCGCCGGCGCGCCGGAAGACGAGAGGCGGCCCTGGTCGGGGCCGAAACCTGCCAGCCACAGAGGGCCTGATGCGTCAGCCAGCAGGGGAAGACGATCCCGGTCCCAACGGGGCACCTTGGCGTCGATGAGCAGCTTTTTGACTGTCTTGGCACGCCGCCGGGGGAGGGTGATCGTATCTCCGGTCAAACGGGGGCGGATCACCAGGGGACCGGTCAGACGGGAGGGATTGAGAAAGAAGTGGTCTGGGGTATCGGGCGGCTGTTCCGGCGCCTCGGCACGGCGGCAGGCAATGGTCCAGCCGATGGAGGGCAGGACCGCCTCGCCGGGAACGGACAGGGAAACAGGCGCAAAGGGTGGGGAGCGGCGTGCCCCACGGACCAGGATCAGCTCCCCATAGACACGCCGGGCGGTGAGGCTGTGGGGCAGACTCACCGCTCCGGAGGGGGCTGGCGAGCGGGAGAGGGCCACCACGGCGGTGAGATGGGCGGCGCGGAACTGAAACTCCCCCAGACGGCCCAGCAGACAGCTCACGATGCGGACTGCGATGGGGTCGGGCTGAGAGGCCAGGAGGGCGGCAGAGATCGAAAGCCCGCCGTCGCCCGCAGGTCTCGCCCTGCGGGCGACGGCCGCGGCCTGGGCGGAGAGATAGTCGTTGTCGGAGCGGAGATAGCGAATGGTGTCCGCCATGCGGGGGACAAACCAGGGGTTGATCTCATCCAGCAGGGGGATCACCTGATGCCGGACCTGATTCCGGGTGTAGGCGTCGTCCTGGTTGGTGCTGTCCTCCACGTGGGGAATATGGTAAAGCTCCAGATAATCCTCGATTTCCCGGCGGGTGGTGGTGAGCAGGGGGCGGACCAGCCGCCCCTGGCGGGGGCGGATGCCGGTGAGGCCCTGGAGACCGGAGCCCCGGATGAGATGGAGGAGGACGGTCTCAGCGTTGTCGTCGGCGGTGTGGGCGGTGGCGATCCGGTCTGCACCCACGGCCCGCGCGGCCTCCTCCAGAAAGGCATACCGCATCCGGCGGGCGGTCTCTTCCAGGCCCAGGCCCAGGCGCTTTGCCTCCCCGGAGACGTCTCCTCCACCGGTGATGAGCCGGACGGCAGGGAGGGGGGGCTGGCCCGCGGCTGGGTCTGGGCCACACCAGTCCTCCACCCAGCGCTTCACAAAGGCCTCGTCCCGGTCGGACTCGGCGCCCCGAAGATGATGGTTATAGTGGGCGGCCACCAGGGTGAAGGGACGTATCGCCCGCAGCTGGTTGAGCCGGTGGAGCAGACAGATGGAATCCGCTCCGCCGGAGACCGCACAGACCACGGTACACCCCGGAGGCAGCATATCATATTCGTCTATGAGCCGATTCATGGCACAGTCCGGGCGCTTATCCATAATCAGTACTCCTGATGGGTCCGGTCGATGGAGGAGAAAGTGGTGTACTCGGGTAGCCACTGGAGCTCCACCTTTCGGGTCTCCCCGTGGCGGTTTTTGGCAATGATGCACTCCGCCAGGTTCCGCAGCTCGGAATCCTCATTGTAATAGTCGTCCCGATAAAGGAACATGACAATGTCGGCATCCTGCTCGATGGCACCGGATTCGCGCAGGTCGGAGAGCATGGGTCGTTTGTCCTGGCGGCTCTCCGGTCCACGGGAGAGCTGGGAAAGACACACCACGGGCACATTGAGCTCCTTTGCCATGATCTTCAGGGCCCGGGAGATGTCGGACACCACCTGCTGACGGTTCTCGCCGGAGTAGCGCTGCTTGCCGCCGGCGGATTGCATCAATTGGAGATAGTCTATGACGACGAGCCCCAGGTTATCCACCCGACGGCATTTGGCGTTCATATCGGCGACCGAGAGGGCGGGATTATCGTCGATCAGGATCTTGGAGCGGCCCAGGGCGGCGGCGGCCAGGGCGATCTTGTCCCAGTCTTCATCGGAAAGCCGGCCGGTCACCAGCTTTTTGTTATCGACAAAGGCCTCGTTGGAGATGAGGCGCATGGCTAACTGTTCCCGGCTCATTTCCAGAGAAAAGAACACCGCCGTTTTGCCCGAGAACTTGCCTACCTGAAGAAGGACGTTCAGGGCAAAAGAAGTCTTGCCCATACCGGGACGGGCGGCCAGCAGGATCAGGTCGGAGTTGTTGAGGCCGGAGATGGCGGCGTCCACATCCGGGAGGCCGGTGGACAGTCCGGGCACGGCGGCGTCCAGCTTGGAGAGCTCCTCCAGCCGGTCCAGCACGTCCAGCACCACGGAGGAGATGGGCGTGAGCCCCTGACTGGAGCGGCCCTGCCGGATGGCGTAGATGCGCTGTTCGGCGGCATCCAGCACCTCCTGGGCGGTACCGGTGCCCTCCTGCACCATGGCCGTGAGGTCTCCGGCGGTCTCCGCAATGCGGCGCAGCAGAGATTTGTCTTTTACGATCTCAATGTATTCCCCCACGTTGGCGGCGGTGGGGGTGACCTCCATAAGCTGAAGGATATAGGACCGGGAGGTGTTTTCGTCGAATACGCCTCCCAGACGCATATGGTCCAGTACAGTTACCGGATCGATGGTCTCGGAGAGACTGAACATGGAATAGATGGTCTCATAGATATCCCGGTTCTGCTTGAGATAAAAGTCCTCCGGGCGGAGTTTTTCGATGACGGCGGGGACGCATCGGACATCGATGAGCATGGAGCCCAGCACCGCCTGCTCCGCCTCCACCGAATGGGGCATCTGACGGACCAAGAGTTCCTCGTCCATTTTCTCTCCTCACCTCCTGTCGTCGGAGCAAGGCCCGCTCCGCACCGCCCGCTTTTCGGCGGGCTACCGTACCGCTTATTTCTCCTCGGCGACGACCACGTGAAGATTGCCGGCCACCTCATAGCCGAGCTTGCACTTGAGGTCATAGGTGCCGAAGGACTTGATGGGTTCCTCTTGGACGATTTTGCTCTTGGCCACATCCAGGCCGTATTGGGCCTTGAGGCACTCGGCGATCTCCTTGGAGGTGACGGCGCCGAAGAGGCGCCCGCCGGAGCCGGACTTGGCGTAGATTTTCACGGTGCAGCCCTTGAGCTGCTCGGCGATGGCCTCGGCCTCGGCCTTTTCCGCAGCCTCGCGGGCCTTTTTGGCCTTTTCCTCCAGCTTCATCTTGTTTACGTTGTCAGCGTTAGCCTCCACAGCCAGCTTGCGGGGGAGCAGAAAGTTGCGGGCGTAGCCGTCGGAGACCTCCACTAGTTGGCCCTTCTTGCCCTGGCCCTTGACGTCCTGATTCAAAATCACTTTCATGTTATGTCGTTCCTTTCCGGATCAAATTTAATATGCCGCATGGATTTCCGCAATGCGCCAACCGCTAAGGGCGTGCGCTTCAGGCGTCCTCCCGCTGTCAATCTTCCTCGAAATACTGGTCGATGGCGCGCAGAAGCCGCTGGAGGACCTCCTCCACACTGCCAGAGGGCACCTGGGCTCCGGCGGTGGCGGCATTGCCGCCGCCGCCCAGCTTTTCCAGAACCACCTGCACGTTGGTGTCCCCCATGCTGCGGGCGGAAATGACCACCCGCTCTCCATCCGCGTCGGGGAAGAGGACGAAAGAGGCGTCGATGCCGCTGATGTTGAGCAATTCGTCAGCGGCCTGCGCCGCCGTTACCCGCCCGACCGTGTGATCCACCGCAGCCACGGCGATGTCATTGTGGTACATCCGGGCGGTCCGAATGATGTCATAGCGGGCAATCACGCCGCTCAGATCATTTTGGAAGAGCTTCTTCACATCTCCGGTGTCGGCCCCGGAGCGGCGGAGAAACGCCGCCGCCTCGAAGGTACGGGTACCAGTACGCATGGTGAAGTTTTTGGTGTCCAGCACAATACCCGCCAAAATGGCCTCCGCTTCGATCTTGAGCAGGTCGGTGGGCTCCAGGATGTATTGGAGCAGCTCGGTGACCAGCTCACTGGCGGAAGAGGCGTAGGGCTCGTGGAAGTTGAGAGCGGCGTTGGAGATATAGGAGGCGGCCCGCCGATGGTGGTCGATGACGGCCACCCTGGTACAGCACTCCAGCAAGTCCTGGCTCATGACCTGCTCCGGGCGGTTGGTGTCCACCACCACCAGCAGCGTCCGCGGATCGGCCAGGATGATGGCGTCCTGGGCGGAGAGGAACGTCTCCTTATACTCCGGCGTCTGACTGAGCTTGCCCACCATATCAGCGGCGGGATTGTTGCCCGGTTCCCGGATGATGCGGGCCTGTACGCCCCGCTTCCGGGCGATGGCGCACACCCCGGCACAGGCGCCGATGCAGTCCAGGTCCGGGAATTTATGACCCATGACAAAGACATAAGAGGAGTCGGCAATGAGCTCGCCCAGTGCATTGGCCATGACACGGCTCTTCACCTTGGTGCGCTTCTCCATCTCCTTGCTGCGGCCGCCGTAGAATTCGAAGTTGAATTTGTTTTTCACCACGGCCTGGTCGCCGCCCCGGGAGAGGGCCATCTCGATGGAGAGAGAGGCATACTCCAGCAGTTCCTTGAAACTGGGGGCGTCTTTCCCCACGCCGATGGAGAGCGTGGCGGGCACGCCGCTGGGGCTGGGAATATCGTGTACGGCGTCGAGTACATCGAATTTGGTCTCCTGAAAATGCTTGAGATAGCGCTCTTCAAAGAGGAAGAGATAGCGGTCCCGGTCATAGCGGCAGAAGAGACCGCCGGTGGGGGCCACCCAGGCGGCCAGACGCTTGTTAATCTCGCTGAGCAGGGCGGTGCGCCCGGATTCGTCGGCGGATTTCACCGCATCCTCATAGTTGTCCAGCAGCAGCACGGCCACCACAGGCTGAGAAGCGAAGAACTCCTCTTTCACGGCGGAGTAGTCGGTGATCTCCACCCAGTAAGTCGTGGCCAGCGCGGCCGTGCGGCCGCGCTTCTCCTCGGAGCGGACCAGGGAGCCGAAGACCAGGAAACGCTTGGCTCCCAGCTTCACCTCCCCGGGACAGGCGCTCTTTCCCTCCAGGAGCCACCGGGAATCGAAGCCGGGGACCAGGGTGGAGAGCTTGGTGTCAAAGAGATGGTCCCTCTCGTCGGTGAGCTGGAGAAACCGCTCGTTGGACCATATGACTTCGTCGGTGTCCGGCTGGAAGAGGACCATGGGTAGAGGAGAGTTGAGCATAGTGTCCCGGCTGGCCGCGTCCATGTTGGTCGTCACCGAGTCGATATATCGAAGCATCTCCTTTTTGCGAAGGCTGTTGCTGCGGCGAAGATAGAGGTAGAGGATGACGACCACGACCCCCTCCACCACGGCCAGCGGTACGGAAAACAGAGCGGAGGCGGCAGCAAAAAGGACCAGGCAGGTGAGATAGAGCCCCAGACTGGGCTCCAGCAGGTTGGAGAGCTTTTTGTTCTTCAAACGCACACCTCCTTAAAGTCGGATGAAAGCCTGATATGAGAATTTATTATATCAGAAAAGGGGGGAAAATACAAGGGCTGCCCCTGGGAGAGAGAAATGAAATAGTGACGGCGGAGCAGGGTGGGGAAATCCCATTTTCCGTCACTTCCTCTATTGCGTTAAAGTGGCGATACTGCTATAATATCCTCTAATCAGATAACGTTTAGGGAGGCATCCACCATGGAGGAGATCAAAATCCAGCGCGCCGCCAAGCTCAAGGAAAAGCCCGACCCCAAAACTCTGGGGTTTGGCAAGATTTTTTCCGATCACATGTTCCTGCTCGACTATCACGCCGGACAGGGCTGGCACGACCCCCGCATCGTTCCCTATGGCCCCTTTATGCTGGACCCCTCCGCCATGGTGCTCCACTATGCCCAGGAGGTCTTTGAAGGGCTGAAGGCCTATCGGGCTCCCGACGGCAGCGTACAGCTCTTCCGGCCCGCCGACAACGCCCGGCGTATGGCCGACTCCTGTGACCGCCTGTGCATTCCGCCGGTCCCCGAGGAGCTGTTCGTAGAGGCGGTCAAGGCTCTGGTGAAAGTGGACGCCGACTGGGTGCCCAACGAGCCGGGCACTTCCCTCTATATCCGCCCCTTTGTGATCGCCACCGATGCCAGTCTGGGAGTCCACGCCTCCCACAGCTATCTCTTCTGCATCATCACCGGACCTGTGGGGGCATACTATGCCGAGGGCATCAACCCGGTGAAAATCTATGTGGAAAACGACGACGTCCGGGCCGTCAAGGGCGGTACGGGCTATACCAAGTGCGGCGGCAACTACGCCGCCTCCATCCGCGCCGGTGAGCGGGCGGAGGAGCAGGGCTACGCCCAGGTCCTCTGGCTGGACGGCGTCCACCGGAAGTATATTGAAGAAGTGGGCTCTATGAACGTGATGTTCAAGGTGGACGGCAAGATCATCACGCCCGCCCTCACCGGCTCCGTGCTGCCCGGCATCACCAGAAGGTCCTGCCTGGAACTGCTGCGGGACTGGGGCTACGCGGTGGAGGAGCGGCTCATTACCGCCGAGGAGCTGTTTGACGCCGCCGAAAGCGGCAAGCTGGAGGAGGCCTGGGGCACCGGCACCGCCGCCGTGATCTCTCCCATCGGTGAGATGGGCTGGAAGGACAAGCACGTGGTGGTCAACGGCGGGGAGATCGGGAGCCTGACCCAGAAGCTGTACGACACTCTGACAGGTATTCAGTGGGGTGTGGAGCCCGACCCCTACGGCTGGACCGTTAAACTGTAAACGGGAGAAGAAAAAGACAAGCCCCCGGAGCGCCTGAGCAGGCGTTCCGGGGGCTTTTATGCGTTTTGGGACGACGGGGATCTCCCTCAGCGCCAGTGATTGGGACCCTTTTCGACGATGCGGACCACTTGGTAGCGCATGGCCGTTCGCTTCTTTCCTGAGCGTGCTGCAAAGGGAGGGCCTTGAGGCCCTCCCTTTGCAGCTTGGAATTGGGTTTGCACAGACAGAGAAGGTAGTGCAGAATTGGAATCGCAGAGATGGAGGCCGAGGGATCAGACGAACATAGGGATGAAGTACAGACCCAGGCAGGTGATGACCACCCAGAACATACAGATGAAGGCCATGAAGCCCCACACATCCTTCAGCTTCATGCCGACCACAGACAGGGCAGGAATGACATACAGCGGCTGGAGCAGGTTGGTGCACTCGTCGCCATAGACAAAGGCGTTGAGGCAGTTGACCAGGTTGGCGCCTGGAATAGCCTTGGCAGCTTCAACAATAAGAGGACCTTGCACAGTGAACTGACCACCCTGAGAGGGAATGAACAGATTGGTGACGCAGGCCGAAAGGAAGGAGAAAATAGGCAAGGTCTGAGCATTGGCTATGGAGACAATGGCGTTAACCAGCACGGAGCCCAGGCCGCCGTCCAGGTACATCATGCCCATGATGGCGCCGTAGAAGGGGAACTGGAGCATAACGTCCGTGGCCAGGTGCATGCTGTTGGAGTGGGCCTCGATCCAGGCGTGGGGTTCGGGGAACAGGAAGCAGTTGATGCCCACGAACAGGAAGATGACCAGATTCATATTCAGAGCGCCCAACAGGCCTTTGGTGGCCACAGAATAGATGATATAGACGAAGATGAAGGCGCCGACCACCCACATGATGGGCTTGAAGGTGTTCATTTTCTCGGCCGGTGTCTCCGCTTTGGTAGTACTGCGATAGGACTTGGGTTCTACATCGGCCTGGGTGGCGATATTGCCCAGCTCCACCAGTTCATGCTCACCGGGCTGGGTGAAAAGGACCAGCAGAATAAACACGATGGCCAGGACAGTAAAGAGGATAATGTTCATGGGGTTGTAGCAGGTGTCGGCTACGCTCATGGTCTGGCCTACGATAGCCGCATAAGAACTGCCCTCGGTGGCCAGGTTGGAGTACAGGGTGGCGGAGGGCCCGAGACACTGGCCCAGGATCATGCAGGAGTAGCCGCCGGCCACCATCATGGGGAAATGGAGACCTTTGATGCGCTTTGCCAGATGCATGGCCAAAATGGGGGTGACGATGGTGCAGAAAGCCCAGTTCAGCATGGAAGTGACATAGCCGAAAATCATCAACACAATCAGCGCGGCGGTACGGCTGTTGACCAAGCCTGCAATTTTGTTCAACAGCTTAGCAACCTGAGGACTTTGGGCGCAGGTGGCACAGACAATGACCATCAGGCCCATCTGGAAGGCCAGGGTGAACTGGCTGCTCAGGCCATCCCACCAGGCGATCAGGAGTTCCAAGGGGCCCTTGCCGCAGAGGACCAGCGACAGGACGAAGACGACAAGCATCAGGATCACGCAAAATACGAAGGAATCGGGAATGATCTTTTCGGCGGCGAAGTTAAATTTCTTGCTGATCCGCCAGAGCGGCGTCCCCTTGGACTGGGCAGCGGTGTTGCTGGACATAAGAATCGCTTCCTTTCTCTCTCAACATTATAGCTTAAGCGCGGTGCGTGAGGAAACGGTGGAAAATTACTTCTTTTTTCCGTAGAGCATATCTACCAAGTAGTCGTTGAGCCCCTCGTTGGACGCCTTGATCTGCCCGGGGGTCCAGGTCTGGAAGCCCTCTCCGGTCTTGAAGCCGATCTTGCCCTCGTCGCGCAGCTTTTTGAGCAGGGGAGAGGGCTCATGGGAATCCTCCAGGTCCTTTAGAATGTAGTCGTGGATGTTGTAGGTGAGGTCGGTGCCCACCATGTCGGCGTTCTCCATGGGGCCCAACTGGGGCAGCCGCAGGCCGAAGGAGTAGCGCACAGCCTTGTCCACGGTGGCGGCGTCGGCAATGCCGCGCTCCACAATGGAGATGGCCTCCCGCCACAGCGCGTGCTGCATCCGGTTGGCGATGAAGCCGGGCACGTCCTTCTTACACAGGACGGGCTCCTTTCCGGCGGAGGCGAGCACATCCATTACGGTCTGGGCCACCTCATCGGAGGAGGCGTCGGATTTGACCACTTCCACCAGGGGGATCAGATGGCCGGGATTCCAGAAGTGGGTGCCCACAAAGCGCTCCCGGTGCTGGAGCTCGGCGGAGATCTCACTGGGGCTCATAACGGAAGAGTTGGTGCAGAAGATGGTGTCGGGACGGCAGCGCGCCTCCAGCTTGGCGAAGATATCCCGCTTGATCTTCATGTCCTCGAATACGGCTTCGATCACCAGGTCGGCCCGCCTGACCAGCTCGCTGTCCAGGTCGGTGGTGAAGGAGATGCGGGAGAGCCGGGAAGCCAGCTCCTCCTCGGTGAGAGCGCCCTTGGCGATCAACTGCTTGGTGTTGGTCCGGATACCAGCCGCCACATCGGTCTCATACAGGTCATAGACGCCCACCTCGTAGGTGGGATTGGACGCCATGACGAAGGCGATGTTCTTGCCCATCAGTCCGGCGCCGCAGATCAGAATATACTTAATATCTTTCATGAAAAGGACCTCCTCAATCCGCAGTGTCCTCGTAGTCATGGGGATCTGGTGGAACAGTTTTGCCGCTCTCGCCGACCAGCACGCCCTCGGTCCGGCAGGCGGGGCATCGACCGAAGGCGGGCTCGGTGATGGTGTCCGTGCCGGATTTGAATTTTTTGCCGCACACCGGACAGCGGTAAAACATCCAGTAGACGCCCCAGCTCATTTCTTCAGCCCCAGGATCTCACGGGCTTCGTCGGGAGTGGCCACCTCATTGCCGTACTCCCGGATGACGCGGGCCGCACGCTCCACAAATTGGACGTTGCTCTCCGCGAGCTGCCCCTTGGCGTACATGACATTGTCCTCCATCCCCACACGGATATGGCCGCCCATGGCCACTGCGCCGTAGAGCATCTCCATTGCGGAATGGCCCACCCCGAAGCAGCTCCAGGTGGAGCCGGGGCACAGGGATTCCATCGTCTCTTTCATAAAGACCAGGTTCTTCATGCTGCCGGGGATACCGTTGGCGCACCCCATGCAGAACTGGAAGTGGAGGGGCGCCTTCAAAATGCCCTTCTTCAGATAGTAGGCGGCGTTTGCGATCATTCCGGGGTCAAAGGCCTCGATCTCGGGCTTTACGCCCCACTCCTGCATATGCGTGCCCAGCTCCTCCAGGAATTTGGGGTGGTTGATGAACAGGCTGGAATTCAGCCAGTTCATGGAACCGCAGTCATAGGAGCCCATCTCGGGGCGGAGCTCTTCCAGGTGGAGCTGGCGGGTCTCGTCGGTGGCGTTCAGATCGCCAGAGGTGGTCATATTGAGGACAATGTCACAGTCGGGGTGATTTTTACGCAGCAGTTCCACAGTCTGACGGAACTTGTTCACATCCATGGTGCCGTTCCCCTCGTCGTCGCGCATATGCAGGTGGGCCACGGCTGCCCCCGCCTTCCAACAGGCGTATACGTCCTCGGCGATTTCGGCGGGTGTCATGGGGACATTCGGATTGTCCTTCTTCTTCGGCCACGCGCCGGTGGTCGCCACAGTGATGATGGTCTTTTTGCTCATGTTCTTTACCTCGACTTTCTCTTCGAGAATCTTTGGGCGAATACCCATTGCACGCCTTCTATCTATGCAAACGCCGTGCCAATTCCGGAGAACGAGCGGAAAAAATACGCAACCCATTGGGGGGGAGGCGGTTGAGCAGGATACAAAAAAACGGGGTACAGGGACAGAAAAAAGAAAAGCGGTGATAAATTTCACCGACTGTAAATTCGCCTTCTATAGAGAAAGACCAATATAAAACAAATAAAATGGGAGAATTGCCCTATAATTTGAAATATTTCGAAACGAAATAAAGAAAAAAGCACCCGGTGAAATTCATCACCACATAGGTGATGAATTTCACCGGGTGCGGCATCAGCGCTAGGGACGGTTGTACTGCCGACATTTTTTGACCAGGGTGGAGTGGTCCACCCCCAGGACCCGGGCCGCTTTCCGGAGGGAGCCCTCCCGCTCCAGCGTGTGGAGGATGAGCTCGCGCTCGAAGGCGCCTACCTGGGCTTTCAGGGTCTGAGAGGTCTCAGAGGGGGAGAACGGCAGCCCATTGGGGTTGAGGGCCCGGAACACGCTGCTGCGGGCGATGGGGCCGGAGTCGTTGGTGACCACCAGGCGCTCAATCAGATTTTCAAGCTCCCGGATGTTGCCGGGCCAGTGGTACTCTATCAACAGATCCATCCCATCCGGGGAGAGGAGAACGGACTTTCCATATTTTTTGCTGTAGGCCCGGCAGAACTCCTCTGCCAGGAGAGGGATGTCCTCCCTGCGCTCCCGCAGGGGTTTCAGCGCGATAGGGACCACGTTGAGCCGATAGAAAAGATCCTCCCGGAATCGTCCCCCTTTGATCTCCTCGCGCAGGTCTTTGTTGGTGGAGGCGATGACACGGATGTCCAGCTTGACCGGTTTACTGCCTCCGATGCGCATCAACTCCCGTTCCTGGAGCACGCGGAGCAGCTTGGTCTGGAGAGGAAGGGGCATGTCGCCGATCTCATCCAGGAGGATGACGCCGGTGTTGGCCAGCTCAAACATGCCCGCCTTGCCCATGCGCCGCGCCCCGGTGAAGGCTCCCTCCTCGTAGCCGAAGAGCTCTGACTCCAACAGCTCGGAGGGGATGGCGGCACAGTTGACCTTGATAAAGGGCTTGTCCCTCCGCTCACTGCGCTGATAGACCTCGTTGGCCACCAACTCCTTGCCGGTGCCGGACTCCCCGGTGATGAGCACCGTGACGTCGGCGGCGGACACGGTGCGGACCACCTCCATCACCTGCCGCATGGCCTCGCTGCGGTAATAGATCTGTTTGTGCCCTGTCTGCTGCCTGCGGAGATAGGCCAGCTCCTCGTTGACCTTTTTGCTCTCCTCCGCCATGGTGAGCAGCCGCTGTTCCAGCCGCTTGAGCTCAGGAAAGTCTCGGGTATTGGTCACCACCAGTTTGATGTTGCCCGCACCGTCAAAGACGGGGTTCCCCGTGACCAGCACTTCCTTATCCAGCTTGAGGATGATGGCCACGGAGTTGACCCGTTCCCGGCGCTTGAGGACCTGTTCGGTGACAGAGCCCCTGTAAAGGACGCCTTCGGCCTCGATATCGGCGACCTTCCGGCCCAGGATCTCCGCCGGGCGGATGCCGGTGGTGCGGGTATAGGCTTGGTTGATGAAGAGGACCTTCCCCTCTCCGTCGGTGATGTGGATGCCGTCGTATAGGTTGTCGCAGATCTCGCGAAAATCGTAATAGCCCGCCTGAAATTGGTCCAGCGCGCCCACGGCCTGGGCGGCCTGATGTTCCAGATCGGTCCCCTTCAGGGCCCGATCCAGCTCCAGGAGGGAAGAACGGACCCGGTCGAGTGCCTCGGTCCCTTCCACAGTGCAGCCTCCTCTCTTATTTTCCCCACATCAGGGTGATGGCCTTATTCTGGTTTTCGATCCGCGCCACTTCCGGCGCGCCGCCGTACTCCCCGTCCAGCGTCCAGGGAAGTGCCTCAGCGGCGGTGATCTTCAGCTTCTGGGTGTGGAAGGCCACCACCTGCCGGCTCTCCTCTGCATTCTGGCGGACCAGGGACAGCAGGGCGTCCTGGAGGTCCCCCACCTTCCGGGGCTGGCGGACCAGCACCACCTCAAACACCCCGTCGTCCAGAGAGACCTGGCTGGGAGGAAAGACCTTGAAGCCGCCTACGGAATTGGTGTTGGTTACCATGCCGTAAATAAAGTCGTCCTCCAGGGTGCCGCCGTCGTGTTCCACGGTGAGATGATAGCCCCGGCCCAGATCTCCCAGCTTGGTGGCGCCCTCCAGCAGGTAGGCCAGGTGTCCGAAGGCGTTTTTGAACTCCTGGGGAGTGCCGTAGCTCACATCGGTGAAGATGCCGAAGGCCGCCACATAGACAAAATACCGGTCATTGAAGCGGCCCATATCACAGGGGCGGGGCGTGCCCTCCACTGCGGTAAGGGCGGCCTTCTCCAGCCCGCGGGGAAGTCCCAGATTCCGCGAGAAGTCATTGGTGGTGCCGGCGGGAAGATAGCCCAGCACCGGCGGAGTCTCCAGGGTGAGAAGACCGGATACCGTCTCGCTGAGGGTGCCGTCGCCTCCGCAGCAGACCACCCGGTCGTACCACCAGCCCTGCCGGGCAGCCACGCGGGTGGCGTCTTCCTTGCCCTGGGTGGGCCAGACCGTCACCAGATAGTCCGCTTTGGTGAAGATATCCACAATGTTGGCCAGGTGGTTTTTGACGATCCCCTTGCCCGCCTGGGGATTGTAGATGAAGAGCAGCCGTTTCATTCTGATTCCTCCGGATTCCTTGTGTTCCTGCCGCCGGGGCAGAGGATTATGGATATTTACAATTATACAAGTTTCCCTGGAAAAGCAAAGCCCCAATTTAGCAAAGGAGAGAAAAAGGACAGCCGCCCTTGCATTTCAGGCCGGACAACGGTAAACTATTAATTCAATAAGCAAAAAAGTATCGGACGCAAGGAAGTGTTGCCGCCGTGTATCGTCGCGCCTTTCGCGCCGCCTTTCCAGCCACTGTGCCGGTGCTGATGGGGTATCTGTCCATCGGGATCGCGTTTGGACTCATGCTGGAGGCCATCGGCTATAACGTCATCTGGGCCTTTTTTATGTCCCTGACCATTTATGCCGGGTCAGGACAGTATATGGGGGTGGAACTCCTGTCCACCGGCGCGGCGCTGGGAAGTGTGGCCGTGCTTACGCTGATCCTGAACTTCCGCCATCTGGTCTACGGGCTCTCCATGCTGGAAAAGTTCCGGGGGATGGGGCTTCGAAAGCTCTATATGATCTTCTCCCTGACCGACGAGACCTATGCGCTCCTCTCCTCGGCCCGGGTCCCCGAACGGGTGGACCCCCATGCCTACTATTTCGCCATCGCCGTTCTGGACCACGGCTATTGGATCCTGGGCTCGGTCATCGGCAGTGTGGCCGGAGCCCTTATCAGTTTTGACACCACCGGCATTGACTTTGCCATGACCGCGCTTTTCATTGTCATCGCGGTGGATCAGTGGAAGACCTATCGCTCTCACCTGCCCGCTCTTTTGGGCTGCGGTATCACGGTGCTCTCCCTGGTTATTCTGAGGCCGGATGCCATGCTCATACCCGCTCTGTGCGTCATCATTGTGGCGCTTCTGCTGCTGCGGGCCCGGCTGGAGGGCAGCCGGACGGAAGCGGAAGAGGAGGTGGTCTGAATGGCGCTTACCACCGGACAGGCCGTCGCCTCCATTGCGGTGATGGCGCTGGTCACCTTCCTGACCCGGGCGCTGCCCTTCCTCCTTTTTGACCGGGGAAGCGCCCCGCCCAAGGTGGTCCTCTATCTGGGAAAGGTCCTTCCTCCGGCAGTCATTGCCATGCTCATTATTTACTGCCTGCGGAATGTGAGTTTTTCCATCCCGGCGGACTGGACCTCCGAGGCAATCCTGTCCGCGATGTCCACCTGGGCGCCCCAGCTCGCTGCCGCCGCGGCGGTGGTGGTGCTCCACCTGTGGAAACGCAACAATCTTCTGTCCATTTTTGGCGGGACAGTGCTCTACATGGTGCTCGTCCAGGCGGTATTCGTATAAAAACCGTCCCCTCCGGCTCGAGCCGGAGGGGACGGTTTCTTTTTTCAGAGATGAAGGCCTGTTTCAGCGGACAAATCGGCTCAGCCCAGGTAGGCTTTTTTGACCGCTTCGTTGCTGAGCAGCTCCCGACCGGTGCCCTTCATGGTCAGCCGACCGGTCTCCAGAACATAGGCGGTGTCCGCCGTGTGAAGGGCCATATTGGCGTTCTGCTCAATGAGCAGGATGGTCACGCCCTGGCGATTGATCTCCTTGATGATGTCGAAGATGCCCTTCACTACCAGCGGGGCGAGGCCGAGAGAGGGCTCATCCATCATCATGAGCTTGGGCCGGGACATCAAGGCCCGCCCCACCGCCAGCATCTGTTGCTCACCGCCCGAGAGCGTGCCAGCCGCCTGCCAGGAGCGCTCCTTGAGCCGGGGAAAGAGATCGTAGACCCAGGCGAGGTCGTCCTCCAGGCTGTCCTTGCGGAGATAGGCCCCGATTTTCAGGTTCTCCAGCACCGTGAGGTCGGGAAAGACCCGCCGCCCTTCCGGCACCAGGGTAATGCCCTTGGACACGATGCGGTCCGGCGAGAGGGCGGTGATGTCCTCCGCCTGGAGGTGGATGCGGCCCGAGGCGGGCTTTACCAGTCCGGCAATGGCCCGCAGGGTGGTGGACTTGCCCGCGCCGTTGGCGCCGATGAGGGTGACGATTTCCCGCTCCGGCACCTCAAAGGTGATGTCCTTGACGGCTTCGATGCCGCCGTAATTGACCCGCAGGCCGTCAATCTTCAGCATCGTCTGCCACCCCCAAATACGCTTCGATGACCCGCTGGTCGTTTTGCACGGCCACCGGGGTGCCCTGGGCGATCAGTTTGCCGAAATCCAGGACATAAATACGGTCGGAGATCCGCATCACCAGGTCCATATGGTGCTCGATCATAAAAATGGTGAGATCGTACTCCTTCCGAATCTGCTGAATGAAATCCGTGAGGTCCTGCGTCTCCTGGGGATTCATGCCCGCGGCCGGCTCGTCCAGGAGGAGGAGCCTGGGACTGGTGGCCAGCGCCCGGGCGATCTCCAGCCGGCGCTGAAGGCCGTAGGGAAGGCTGCCTGCCACTTCATCCTTCAGATGGGCCAGGTTTTGCTCTTCCAACAGGGCCATGGCCTCCTCCCGCATCCGGCGCTCTTCCCTGGCGTTGAGACGGAAGGTGGCGGAGAGGAAATTCTGTCTGGCGCGCATATGCTTGGCAATTAGTACATTGTCAAATACTGTGAGCGCCCCAAAGAGCCGGATATTCTGGAAGGTGCGGGCGATGCCCAACTGAGTGATGTGGTCCGGGGTGGGGTTGCGCCTGTGGGTGAAAAGACCCTTGTTCTCTCCGGCGTAGAGCTTCTGCATCTTGCCCTGGGGAAAGTTTTCCACCATGGGCTCGCCCAGAAAGGAGACCCGGCCGTTGGTGGGCTCGTAAACGCCGGTGATGCAGTTGAAGGCGGTGGTCTTCCCGGCACCGTTGGGGCCGATCAGCGCCACGATCTCCCCCTTATTAACCTCCAGGGAGAGGTCGTTTACAGCCACCACGCCGCCGAACTGCATGGTCACATGTTCGACCTGAAGGACAGTTTCACTCATTTTATCGCCTCCTTCCGCCGCTTTGCACGTCTCCGGAAGAGATCCGGCAGCTCCTTGTCGCCCATGATGCCCCGGCGGAAGAAGAGGACCACGATCATGATGATGACGGAGAAGACCACCAGCCGGAACCCGTTGCGCAGGAAGGGGACCTTAAAGCCGTTTTCCAGGATGATCTCACTGTCCAGAAAGCGGAGCCACCACTCGCTGCAGGAGACGAAGAGGAACGAGGCCAGACAGCTTCCGGTGACGGAGCCGATGCCGCCGATGACCACGATGAGCAGGATCTCGTAGGTGAGCGCGGATTTGAACTGTGCGGCGGCCACGGTGCTCTGAAACATGGCCAGCAGCGCCCCGCCGATGCCGGCGAAAAAGGAGGAGATGCAGAAGGAGAGCTGCTTGTGCCGGAAGAGATTGATGCCCATCGCCTCCGCGGCGATCTCATCCTCCCGGATGGCTTTGAAGGCCCGCCCATAGGAGGAGTTGATGAGCAGCACGATGACGGTGATGCAGATGGCTGCCACCGCCAGAGGGAACAGGGTGGAGAAAAAGGCAATGTGTCGGCTGTAGAAGCCGTAGAAGGGAGAGTGCTCGGGAATCAGGGTGCTGAAGGTGGGAAAGCTCTTGAGCAGGTTGGACCCGTTGGTGACCGGACCCAGGGGCTTCCACAGGAACACGGCCTTGATGATCTCGGCAAAACCAAGGGTGGCAATGGCCAGATAATCGCTCTTGAGCCGGAGGACCGGCAGGCCGATGAGCCAGGCGAAGACGGCGGCCAGCAGTCCGGCCAGCACCAGAGCCACCGGAATGGGCAGGCTGAAGCCGATGATGCAGTCATAGTACTGATAGACCTTCTCCTTGGCCTCCACGGGGATGGTGAAGATGGCATAGGTATAGGCACCAATGAGCATGAAGCCCGCCTGACCAAGGGAGAACAGGCCCGTAAACCCGTTGAGCAGGTTCATGGAGACCGCCACCAAAGCGTAGATGGCGCTCTTTTTGAGTACGGTAAAGAGCATATGTCCGCTGGGCAGGACCAGGTCCAGGATGTAGAGGAGCGCGATGCAGACCAGGGCGGCCGCCACGGGGACCCAGATATGATTTTGTTTTTTCACGGCAGTCACCTCAAACCTTGTCGGTGGCCTTCTCACCGAAGAGTCCGGTGGGCTTGGCGATGAGAATCACGATGAGCAGGGCGAAGGTAAAGGCGTCGGAGAAGGTGGTGAGCCCCAGCCCCGTCTGGATGACGCCCAGTTGGACCAGCATGTCATCCAGACCTTTGATGATGTTTTCACAGATGCCGATGAGGAAGGCCCCTACTACAGCGCCGGGGATAGAGCCGATGCCGCCGAATACGGCGGCCACGAAAGCCTTCAGGCCCGGCATGGCCCCCGAAGTGGGCACGACGCCGGGGTAGTTGGTGAAGTAGAGCAGCGATCCGACGGCGGCCAGAAAGGAGCCGATGATAAAGGTGACGCTGATGACCGAATTGATCTTGATGCCCATGAGCTGGCTGGTCTCGAAGTCCTTGGCCACGGCGCGCATGGCCATGCCGATCTTGGTGTGATTGATGAGCTGCATGAGCACCGCCACCAACACGATGGTGAGCACGGGGGTGACCAGGGTGACCACCTTGGTGGTGGCCGGGCCGATGGTGACCTGCTCGGAGATGACGGGAATGGCGGGGTAGTTCTTATTGAGCCCGCCGGTGACATACAGGGCCAAGTTCTGGAGCAGATAGCTCACGCCGATGGCCGAGATCATCACCGACATGCGGGGCGCGGTGCGCAGAGGCTTGTAGGCCACGCGCTCAATAAGAAAGCCCAGCAACACGGTGAGCAGCAGCACCAGGGGGATGGCGATCCCCAGAGGGAGCGAGGCGGAGAGATACACCATCATGAGCCCCGCCACCATAAACACGTCGCCGTGGGCAAAGTTGATGAGCCGAAGGATGCCGTACACCATGGTATAGCCGATCGCAATGAGGGCGTACTGTCCTCCCACTGAGATGCCGGCCAGCAGATAGGATAGATTCTTTGTCAAAAACTCCATATAGGCGGACCTCCACTTTGGGCCGTCTCGAAAAAGGCCCACCGGCCCTTTTCGAGGCAGCCCAAAAATTGTAAGGGCGTTTTTTATGGGACAGCGGGGGCAGAACTGCCCCCGCTATCCAAAAAAATACTCAGATCGGTGTAGCGCGCTGAGACAAGTCGCACGGAGCGGGATGTCTCCCGCCGTCAGAGCCTTAGCCGGCCTTCTGAACGGTGACGAAGTCCCATGCGCCGGTCTCGGTGTTGGCCACCTTCACATAGGCCACGTCACGGATGGCGTCGCCGTTGGTGGGCTCAAAGGCGATATCGCCGGACACGCCGGTATAAGTCGTGTCCCAGAGGGCCTCGTTGACAGCCGCGGGATCGGTGGAGCCCGCGTTCTTCAGCGCCTCCAGCGCCACGAAATAGGCGTCGTAGCCCATGGCGGAGACGGCGGCGATCATATCATTTCCGCCATTTTCCGCCAGACGGGTGGAGTCGGCGTTGATCCACTCCTTGATGCCGTTATCGAAGTCCTCATTGCCGCCCTCCTGATAGAAGGTGGTGACATAAACCTCCACATCTTTGCCCTGGGCCGCGCCGGTGATCACGTTGGAATCCCAAGTGTCACCCGCCATGATGGGCATGCCCAAGCCCTGGGCGGCGGCATTGTCGATGATGAGCGCGGCGGCCTCCGTGGAGACGGGGGCGAAGAACACGTCGGCGCCGGCGTTTTTGGCGGCGGTGACATAGGAGGTAAAGTCGGAAGTACCCTCGGGGAACTCAGCGGCCACGACAGTGCCGCCCTTGGCCTCGAAAGCCTCTTTAAAGTAGTAGCACAGGCCGCCGGAATAATCGTCGCCCTGTTTGCTCAGAGTGTAAGCGGTCTGGGCCTGGAAGTTGTCCACGGCAAAGTTGGCCAGAACGGTGCCTTGGAATGGGTCCAGAAAGCAAATGCGGAAATAGTGGGTATTCCCCTCGGTGACCTGGGGATTCGTGCAGGTGACGCCGATGACGGGAATACCGGCGTTTTTAAAGGTGTCGGAACCGGCAATGGATACGCCGGAGCCATAAGAACCCAGCACCACGGAGCAGCCCTTGCTCACCAACTCGGAGGCGGCGGTGGCGGCCTTGTCGTTGGAGGACTGATTGTCCACAATGGCCAGCTCCACCTGATAGGTCTCGCCGCCGATCTCCACTGTGGGCTGTACGTCATGGGCGTACTTCATGCCCAGGACCTCCTGCTTGCCGCCGGCGCCGTTGTCGCCGGAAGCGGGCTCAAAAATACCGATGGTAACGACCTTATCCCCGGACTCAGGAGCAGAAGAACCGGGGGTACCGCTCCCGGAGCCGGTACCAGAGCCGGAACAGCCCGCCAGTGCGGTCAGCGCCAGGGAGCAGGAAAGCGCGAGTGCAAGAAACTTTTTCATCAGATGGGATCCTCCTTCTTGTCCTTTCTGTGTGACGGGACTGTCTTTTCAAGAGAGACAATTGTCCGCGCCTGCTGCTTTATTATAGCAACGCACCAGAGAAAATGCAAGCAGAACCAGAGCAAAAAATCAGCTTTTTCCATTTTATATAAAAGAAGGCCCGGATATGGGAGAAAAATCGGCCTGCACAAGAATCACAAAAGAGAGAATCCTGCATATGAGGACAAAAAGAGTAAAAAAGGCTCCCCGCTGCGGACATAAGCCCGCAAGGGGGAGCGTGATGGTCGATCAGGAGGAATGAGGCTGCTTCATTTCAAAGTGAATCAAAAAGGATAGAAGGGCCCGCAGAATGATGACGGCGCCCAGGACCACGAGCTCATTCAGTTCGCGGACCAAGACGGTCTTCAAGATTTCAGCGGCCATCTTGAACTCCAGACTAAGGGCCAGGCCGTTGGCCAACTGAAATTTTATATCGCATGGGGCGTGGGTAAAAAGACTTTTGAGGTAACGACCAAAGGAACCCAGCGCAGAAACAGCTACAATAAAAATCCCCATAAACTCACACAGGGAGATTACCATGGGCAGCGCCCACTCGACGGCGGACTCCAGCATTGCTTCCCCTCCCGAATGAAATAGAGACGGATGTCCTCACTGCAAACAGGATATCCGCCGGCAGGGGACGGCATACCAAAATCTTGGGGCGGATGTTCGCAGACAAACCGGCATACGCGGACTCCGCAGCGCACGTCCCCAATGGAAACGACCGACGTATATCTGGTCAAGGGGTGGCGAAGAAATAACAATCAATAGATATTTGATAAATTATAAAATATCTATTGACAAGAATCCTGACAAATTGTAGACTAAAATAGATAACAAACACAGGGAGAGAATGCGGTAATTTGACGAAATCGAAAATAGAAAAGGGGTTTATTGATGATGAGAAAACTAATTATTACAGCGGCGCTGACAGGCTCTCTGCCCACCAAAGAGCAGAACCCCAATGTACCCATCACGCCGGACGAGATTGCCCAGGATGCCCTGGCCTGCTACAACGCAGGCGCCGCCGTGGTCCACATCCACGCCCGCAATGCCGAGGGGAAGAACTGCCATGACACCGCAGTATTCCAAGAGATCCACGACAAGATTAAGGCCCTGGCACCCGAACTCATTGTCCAGTTGTCCACAGGGGGCCGCGCCGGTATGAGCTTTGAGAGCCGCCGGGGATGCCTCTTTGTGAATCCCGAGATGGCCAGCCTCTCCACCGGATCGGTGAACTTCCCCACCTCAGTCTATGAAAACTCCCCCACCCTCATTACGCAGCTGGCCGAGATGATGCATGAGCGGCACATCATGCCGGAGATCGAGGTGTTCGACACCAGCATGGTCGCTCCGGCGGTGGAACTGAAGAAGAAGGGGCTGATCGACGGGCCCTTGTACCTGAACTTTGTCATGGGCATGCGGAATGTACAGCCCGCCAACATCGGCCAACTCAGCCACTTGCTGACCATGATCCCCGACGATGCGCTGTGGTCCATCTCCGGCGTGGGCGCCAACCAGGTCACCACTATGCTGCTGGGACTGGCGGCCGGCGGAAACGTGCGGGTGGGTCTGGAGGATAACCTGTATCAGACCAAAGGGGTGCCTGCCAGCAATGTTTCCCTGGTGGAGCGGGTGGCCCGTATCGCCAAGGATGTGGGCAGGGAGATCGCATCCCCGGCGGAGGCCCGCGAGATACTGGGGCTGTAACGCACGTGCGTCCGGCAGGCCGCCGCAGGAGCGGCGGAACAATGGAGGGAGAGATCGACAATATGAATCCATGTGCATTCCCGCTTCTCTTTTCCCCGCTTCAGGTGGGGAGCATGACGGTGAAGAACCGCATTTTTATGTCTGCCATGAGCACGGCTTTGTGCGACGGACAGAATCAGGTCACGGAGGAAGCGCTGGCCTACTATTCCGCCCGGGCGCGCGGCGGCGTGGGGCTGATTACCACAGAAAACGTGATGATTGACGAGAACAGTCACTATAATATCCCCAACAATATGGGGCTTTACCGAGACGACCAGATCCCCGGGATCCGCCGTCTGGCCGACGAGGTTCACAAGTACGGTGCCAAGCTGGCCCTCCAACTGCTCCACGGAGGGCCAGCGGCTACCGCGCGGCTCAACGGGGGGCGTCAGCCGGTGGCGGCCTCGGCCATTCCGCTGCGGAATGTGGGTGAGATGCCCCGGGCCATGACGGTAGAGGAAATCCATGCATTTACCCATAAGATGGGACAGGCCGCCCGCAGGGCCAGGGAGGCGGGCGTGGACGCAGTGGAGATTCATGCGGCCCATCGCCATGGGGTGCTGGGAACATTCCTCTCCCCTCTGAGCAACAAGCGGGTGGATGACTACGGCGGCAGTGTGGACGGCAGGCTGCGCTTCCTGCTGGAGGTAATCGCCGAAGTCCGCAGAGCAGCCGGAGAGGACTATCCGATCATCGTCCGCATGTCCATGACGGAGTTCGAACCGGGCGGGCAGTCCATGCTGGATGCCATATACATCGCACGCCGCCTGGAAAAGGCGAGGGTGAGCCTGCTGAACCTGTCCAACGGCACTCTGGAGACCTATTGGAAGACCGTCACCCCCAACGGGACCCCCAGAGGAGTAAACACGGAGCTCTCCAAGCAGATCAAGGATGCAGTGAGTATCCCTGTGGGGGTGATCGGCCGGAACTGCGAACCCTGGGCAGCGGAGCAGGTGCTGGATCTGGGGCGCACCGACGCGGTGTATATGGCCCGTGCGCTTCTGTGTGATCCCGAGTTTCCCAATAAGGCCCGGGAGGGCCGGGTGGAGGAGATCCGCCCCTGCATCGGCTGCACCGACTGCATTACCCATGTCCACGGCGCCCAGATCCGCTGCACGATGAATCCCTATGCAGGAAGAGAGACGGTCGCGGTAACGCCTGTGCCCGCGCCGAAGAAGATATTGGTCATCGGCGGCGGCGCGGCGGGACTCCAGGCTGCGGCCACCGCGGCCCGCCGGGGATGCCGGGTCAGGCTGGTGGAGGAGAGCACTGGCCTGGGCGGACAGATGGTCCTGGCCGGAATCCCCATCGCAAAGCATGATATCACCCAGGGGACCCAGTATTTGATCCGCCAGGCCCGGGGGGCGGGCGTGGAGCTCTGCTGCGGGGTCCGGGCGGATGAAGCGCTGATCCGGGCGGAGGCCCCGGACGCCGTTATCGTCGCCACCGGCGGAAAGCCGGTGATCCCGGGATTCCTGAGAGAAGCCAAACAGTTGGTCTCCGCTTGGGATGTCCTGGCTGGCAAGGTGACCACCGGGCAGAATATCGTGGTCATCGGCGGCGGAGCCGTGGGCTGTGAGACGGCGGAGTTCCTGGTCCACCCGCAAAATGACCGCAAGCCCAACGGCAAGCACGTCACGGTCATTGAGATGATGGATAATCTGATGAAGGAGGACCGCTCTTACGCCCGCTCCCTGCTGGTACGGCGGATGCAGGAAAAAGGGTGCGAGATCCTGGTGGATACCAAGGTGGAATCGGTAAAAGGGGACGCCGTCACCTACTCCCATCAGGGGCAGAGCGTCACGCTTACCGGTGTGGACACAGTGGTGTGCGCCTTGGGCGTGCGGCCCAGCAACGAGCTCACGGAGCTGGTAGCTGAACTGGGTATCCCGGTCTATACCGCAGGGGACGCGCTGAAGACTGGCCGGATCTATGAGGCGATCACCAGCGGAGAGGCGCTGGGAGCGGGAATTTAGCCGTGACCCTGGCAGCTACGGTTGGGGTCGCAGTGCTGGGGGCGTATCTGTTTTATCGGATGAAGGTGCCCGCCGGTGCGCTGATCGGCGCCATCCTGTTTACGGCCATTTTCAATATTATGACCGGAATGGGAACTTTCCCGACGGCTATGAAAACAGTGGTCCAGGCCATAGCGGGCGGCTTCATTGGACAGCGGATCACCCGCGGCGACCTAAAAGAGATGAAAACTATTTTGGGCGCAAGTCTGCTGATGTTTTTCTGCATGGCGGCGGATACCTTTGTCATGGGCTTCCTGATGTTCCGATTTTCGGAGCTGGATCTGGCGACGGCTCTGGTGGCCGCCATGCCGGCGGGGCTGAGCGATATCGCGTTGATCAGCACGGACCTGGGAGCGGATGGGACCCTGAGCACGGCCCTTCAGCTCGTGCGGACACTCTTTGCGATTATGGTACTGCCGCAGATCGCCTTTCGGGTGTGCGCCCGGCTCGACGGGGAGAAAAATGAAATGGACCCGACCAGAGCGCCCGGCTACAAGGCGCCGGAGATACGAACGTGGAAAAATGCCCTGATCACGCTTATACTGGCGGAAGCTGCGGGGATAGCGGGGAAGTTGGCGGGGATCCCGGCTGGGGCCATGATATTCGCAGTATTTGCCGTGGCGGCGCGCAATGTAAAAAGCGACCACGCATACCTGCCCAAAAAGCTGCGCCTGGCAGCCCAATGCGTAGCGGGGACTATTGTAGGAGTGGGAATTACCATGCAGGATGTGGAAAATATCCGCTTTCTGCTGATTCCCGCCCTGATCTTGGTGGTCAGCCTCGTGCTCTGTAACTATCTCTTCGGTTGGCTGATCCACAAGGTCTGCGGGCTGGACCTTGCCACGGCACTTTTTGGGGCGATTCCGGCGGGAGTATCGGATATGGCGTTGATTTCCACTGAGATGGGCGGAGACGCGCCCAAGGTAGCGGCACTCCAACTGGTGCGGTATGTGGGTATTTTAAGCCTGATGCCGGCGGCCATTCAGCTTCTCACTACAGTATTGCACAAATAAGAAGCAGCCGCTGTCCGTTTGGACAGCGGCTGCTTCTTATTGCGCGGGACAAATTTAAAATTTAGTGTAGTCGTTTTTTTTCAGGATATCCTCAAAAATGGGGAGGAACTCCCGGACACAGTCCTTCGCGTCAGGGGCGGAGGCGGCCTGCTTGAGGAAATGGTTGATCTCCAAGGCGGGATCATCCGTCAGGATGGTGTGCATCAGCTCCAGGTTGGAGCGGCAGCGCTGATAGCGAATGATGGCCATGCTGCGCTGGATGTCGTGATTCCGAAAGGCCTCGATCCAGTCCCTGTGTTCTTGACAGGATTCTTTGCTGGCCTTCGGCACAACACTGAAGAAACTTACCGCAAGCTGTGTGCGGCTCATCAGAATATTGATGTACTCCAAAAGGGAGGGGTTGTTGCTGACCTCGCAGACCAAATTATGAGATTTGCGATTCACCCGGCCATAAGTCTCATAATCCTTGGCATCTCTGGCGGACTCCATGGCATGGTAGAGCTCCTCAAGCTCCTGAATAAACGCATCGCTGTGATTCATCGCGGCAAACATGGCGGCCAAAGCCTCAGCCTCAATGCGCAGCAGCATAAAAGTGAAATAATTGCGCAGGTTCATCTCGGAGACCCATGCCCCCTGATGAGCTGAGGTGTGGACAAAGCCCAGCTCTTCCAGCCGGGTGATGGCGTTGCGGATAGGCATGGAGCTTACCTGATATTCCTCCACTAGGTCCTTGACCACAAGCCGTGACCCGCCCGGAATTTTACCGCTCAGAATATCATCGTGCAGTCTCCGATAGGCATACTCGCCTTTGGTTATAATCTCCACAAAAATACCCCCAAATAGAGATAAAATATACAGAATAACTAAAATGAATCAATTGATTTGTGATTTATGATCTAATATCTTATATTATACAGAATATTTTTGAAATTGCAAGAAAGAGAGGTCAAAAACTGGCGAAAACCGCAATTTTGATGAAAATAGACAAGATTATAGAGAAGAAGAGAAATTTAATGATAATTTCGGGGCATATTGACCAAAAATAAAGAAGGTATTTAGGCATTTCTGACAATTTACATCATCTTTTATATTTGATAAAATATCGAATATAAAAGATGAGAGATAAAACTAGAGAATCTATACAAAAGGAGCAATGTAGCTGTGAGCGCGTTTGATATGAAGGGCACAATTGATATTCATGTGCACGCAGGCCCATCTGTGGCCAAGCGCAAAGTCGATTCCGGCGAGATGCTGCTCAATGCCCAGGCGGCAGGCTACCGGGCATTTGTCACCAAGGATCATTATTTCCCCAGTATGATGGGGACGGATATGGTGACCAAGCATATGGGAGACGGCACCACGCAGGCGATGGGGTGCATCTGTCTGAATAACTCCGTGGGCGGTATCAATGTCAGTGCGGTAGACGCGGCCTGTGGTATGGGGGCCAAAATTGTGTTTATGCCCACCGTGTCGGCAAAAAACCACATTGAACACCATAAGAAGACGGCTTTTGTGGGCGCAGGCAAGATGAAGCTGCCGGAGAAGCCCATTTACTATCTGGATGAGCAGGGCGAGTTGCTTCCCGAGGTCGTGGAGGTCCTGAACTATCTCAAAGAGTACCACCCCGAGGTGGTGCTGGGGACCGGACATGGCTCCGTGCCGGAGATCAACAAACTGATTGATAAGGCTGTGGAGCTGGGGCTGCCCAAGATCTTGGTAAACCACCCCTTCTTCCACATTGGCGCTACAGTGGATGATATGGTGCACTGGGCGGATCAAGGGGCCTATATTGAACTCAACGCCGTGGTGTTCAATGATGTAGAGCCTGCGTCCCACCATCTGCCCATCAGCATTGCGCAGGAAGTGCTGGATCGAGTGGGCTATCAGCGGATTGTAGTGGACTCCGATATGGGACAGAGCGTGTACAAAGAACCAGTCAGCGGCCTTCAGACGTTTGCTCAGGTCCTGATGGAGAAGTGCGGCGCCACAGAGGAGCAGCTCCGCGTAATGATGATAGAGAACCCGGCAAAACTGATGGACATCAGACTGTAAACTTAAATGATATGAAATACTTAGGAAAGACGAGGGAACAAAAATGGACGAAGTGAGACATCTCGATTGGGGCAAGTGTGATTGGTTTCATCCGAAGCCGAGCGTGATGCGGAAGGTGTACCAGGGCAGCAGTCACTACACCATCAGCATGGGCGTGATC
>NZ_JBCOAQ010000011.1:39737-83017 GCF_040226735.1 Intestinimonas sp. RTP31139st1_F5_RTP31139_211217
GACAAGCCTGTGTACAACATGGACATCTTTTTCCCCAAGCGCACCGCCGACCGTGAGGAGAGCGTGGAGGTCCGCTGAATCCTGTGAAACCGGCTGTGCCGGCTGCACGAGGAAGCGCGGCCAGCACAGCCATTTGGAATGGAGAAGACAACGCATGACTGATCAGAAATCCCTGCGTACCCGCCTGAAAGACGGCGAGACCGTATTCGGCATGTTCTATAAATTGAACAGTCCCCTGGTCACCGAGATCATGGGCTGGTCCGGCCTTGATTTCATTGTTGTGGATTGTGAGCACTCCGCCATCGGCTACGAAAGTGTGGAGGACATCGTCCGCACCGGGGAAAATGTGGGGCTGTCCACCATCATTCGCGTCCCCTCCGCCTCGGAGGAACATATTTTCCACGCCCTGGACTGCGGCGCCACCGGCGTTCAGATCCCCAATATGACCACGGTGGAGCAGTTCCGGGAGAACGTCAAATCCGCCAAGTACTACCCCGAGGGCACCCGGGGCCTCTCCCGCCAGACCCGCAACGCTATGTACGGCTTCTGGGATGAGAAGGCCAAGCCCTATGTGGAAGCCTCCAACGAGAAGTCCCTTGTGGTTGTCCACATTGAGAATAAGGAGATGGCGGACGCCGCTGAAGAGATCTGCCAGATCCCCCAGATCGATGTGGTGTTTGTCGGCCCCGCCGACATGAGCCAGTCCCTCGGCATCCCCGGCAAGTCCACCGATCCCCGCGTGGTGGAGGTAGCGGCCAAAGTGCTGAAGACCGCTGAAAAGTACGGTAAGGCCGGCGGCATCAACGTGACCAGCAAGGCCGATATGGAGCGATATATCGACCTTGGCGCCCGCTACATCCTTTACAGCTCCGACACTGCGGTATTTTCCAAGACCATGAAGGAGCTCGCGGCCCAGTTCGCACCTTACCGCAAGACCAACTGACACAGCCAAGTCCATGTTTTCCGGTCACCTGTGCACGGATCGAAATCAGAATTTAGGAGGAATACCAATGAAACGCAGATTGGCAAGCCTGATCGCCCTGGCGATGGTGGGCACCATCGCACTGACCTCTTGCAGCTCCGGTTCCGGCTCCACCACTCCCGCGCCCGCAAACACTGACTCTGTGCAGACAGAGGGGAAAGACTACGGCGGACTGAAGTATCTGCGGATGTGTTCCGGCACCCAAGGGGCAACCTGGACCACTGTGGGGTCCGCCATGATGGAGTATGTTGGTTCCGCCGTGAAGGATATGGGCGTGAGCGCCTCCAACGGACCCGGCGGCTCCGTGGCCAACTGCCGTGCCGTGGCCAACGGAGAGTATGAGCTGGGTTGGGCGTTCACTTCTACCGTATACGACGCTTACGGCGCTACCGGGGCGTTTTCGGAAGATGAACCCATGGAGAACCTGACCCATATTATGTCTATCTTCCCCAGCCAGCAGCACTTTGTGGTACCGGCCGACAGCAGCATTCAGTCTCTGGCCGATATCAACGGCAAGGTCGTCAATTTTACACCTGTCACCGAGACCAGCTATACTGTGAACAACAAGGTGTTCGAGGCTTACGGCATCAATCAGGATACCATTGAGAGCGCCGGCGGCACCGTGACCCTGACCCGATTCAATGAGGCCTCCGAGCTGCTGAAGAATGGAGAGCTGGACCTGTGGACCGCATGTATCGCCGCCCCCGGCTCCGCTGTCAGTGATATGGCATTTGCCCCTGGCATCCGCTTTGTCAACATTGACGAGGACAAGATTCCCCAGATTTTGGAACAGCTGCCTGGCTTTACTGAGATGACCATCCCCGCCGGTACCTACGAGGGCGTGGACGAGGATGTTCGTACCGTCGGTACCGTAGGATCCATCTTCTGCACGGCGGATCTCCCCGAAGATGTGGTCTACGACTTCCTGAAGACCATCTATGAGAACTGGGATGCACTGAAGGCCATCAATCCCACCGCCTTCGGTGATCTGGACGTGAACGACTGGCTCAACGGCGCTACCGCCCCCATCCATCCCGGCGCTGAGAAGTTCTATAAAGAGATGGGCGTCATGTAAACTCAATCATCTTTAGGGAGGGGGATCCCCTTCTTACCGCCTGCACCGTAAGAAGGGGATCCCCTCCGCAATCGTTACTTGGCCGAGTTCAGGCGAATACCCCTGGGTCGGATTCAACGTAGCCTTGAAAAAGAGAAGGAAGGAGTTCAACTCCCATGCTGTTCAAAAAAGACAAGCAAGCGGCATCTACCGGGTCCGAAAAGTCTCTTCAGGAGAAGATGATCGAAAAGGAAGAGGCCGCTGCCACCAAAGAGCGTATGGCGGAGGAACTGATCCAGGGCAAAATCAGCCTGTTCAAGAATCCTCTGGCGGTGGCGACCGCCCTTGTGGCGGTGGTACTCGCCCTGCTGCATATTTTTTACGCCTACAATGGTGTGATCGAGGCCTGGAGCCTCCGATTTGCCCATCTGACCTTGATCCTGTTGATGTGCTTCCTCATGAAACCTACCGGCAGGGCCTCCGTCAAGCAGAAGCCCACCATTGGCACTGTCTGGGATCTCGTGGCCATTGCGGCCACCCTAGTGGTGGCGGTGTACATCTTCTCCGACATCGCAGGATTCCAGAACCGGGCCGGTATGCTGAATAAGATGGACGTCATCATGGGGGCTATCTTTATTGTGCTGGTGCTGGAGGCCGCCCGCCGCACCGTGGGTAAGGTCATGGTGATCCTCTGCCTCTTCTTCCTGGCCCACACCGCATTCTCCCACTATTTCCCGGGCTTCCTGAACGGACCTCCCAGCTCCTTGAAGAGTATCGTGAACTGGATCTTCGCCTCCACCGAGGGTATCTTCAGCACCCCTGTGGGCGTGATGGCCAGCTACATCTTCCTGTTTGTCCTCTTTGGCTCCCTGATGATCCACACCGGCGCCGGCGAACTGTTCATTGATTTCGCGCTGGTTGCAACAGGAAAAATGCAGGGCGGGCCCGCCAAGGCCGCCGTGGTCTCCTCCGCCATCATGGGCACCGTCAGCGGCAGCGCCGCGGGCAATGTGGTGACCACCGGCACCTTTACCATCCCCCTGATGAAGAAGGTGGGTTTTCCTCCTGCCTTCGCCGGTGCGGTAGAGGCCTGCGCCTCCAGCGGCGGCCAGATCATGCCTCCGGTCATGGCCGCCACTGCATTTATCATCGCCGAGACCATGGGCGTGCCCTACATCAAGGTGGTGGTGGCCGCCATCATCCCCGCTGCCATGTACTACTGGAGCATTTTCAAGATGGTGGACATTGAGTCCTATATGCAGGACTTGAAGCCCTTGAAGCAAGAGGATCTGCCCGACCTGAAAGCTGAGTTCAAGGAAAAGGGACACCTGATCATTCCTCTTGCCGTATTGATCATTGTGATTTTCATGGGCATGTCCGCCGGTAAGTCTGTGGCCATCGCCATTGCTCTCATTTTTATCGTCTCCTCTCTGAGAAAGTCCACCCGCATGTCCATTACGGAGATTATATGCGCCTTTGAGGAGGCGGCCAAGAGCGCGGTGCCCATCACTGCCGCCTGCGCCGCCGCCGGCATCATCATTGGCTCCCTGGTCACTTCAGGTCTGAACATCCGCCTCACCAGCATCATCACGAATCTGGCTGGCGGAAGCGTGCCCATTCTGCTGATCTTCACCATGATCGCAGCCATCATCCTGGGTATGGGCATGCCCACGGCCGGTGTGTATATTACCCTGTCCGCCCTAGTCATCCCTGCGCTGGTCAATGCCGGGATCAACCTCTATGCCTCTCACTTTTTCCCCTTCTTCTTCGGTGTGTTCTCCAGCATTACGCCTCCCGTCTGTTTAGCCGCCTTTGCTGCGGCGGGTATTGCGGGTACCGATCCCATGAAGACGGGATTCGAGAGCTTCAAACTGGGCCTGATTGCCTTGGCCATGCCGTTCTTCTTTGTGGTCAACCCGGCCCTGCTGGCCCAGGCATCTCTTCCCATCTGCATTAAGGAGGCATTCTTCGCTTTTGTCGCAGTCAACTGTCTGGGCTATGCCATCAAGGGCTGGTGGGGGAAAAAGCTCCCCGCATGGGAGCGGCTGCTGTTAGCGGCCCTGGTTTTGTTGCTGCTGACGCCTTCCACCATTGCGGAGATCGCCGCGACGGTAGTTTACTTCATTCTGTTCTTCAAGCACAAGAAGGACAAGGCGGTCCTGAAAGCCGCAGCCTGAGCAAGGAGGCATAACATTATGTATGAACTTCTGGAATACCTGATTGCCATCGGCGGCTCCGTAGTGCTCTTTTTTATCACAAAGAGCACCAATATGGGCGTGCGCCAGTTTACGCTCTATCTGTGTGTGCTGGTCGTGTGGAGCATCGTTCTGTATGCGGCGCTCTACCTGATCCATAAAGCAAAGTCGAAGTCCAAGAAACCCTCCTGACGTTTTCCCAACACATCCCAACCAATACTTTGCGCTGGAATGCCGCCGGTCCGCTTTGCGGCCGGCGGCATTCCGGCATGAGGCAGACTGGACAACAGGAGGTTATGATGGAAGGACAATGTGCATTCTGCGGCCTGTCCAATCAGGTGCGGATCTGCAAGAATCCGGATACCGGCAAGGGCCCTCAGTTTTGTTCTACATTGCTGTACCCAGAGTGTATAGAGAAGGCGGCAGAGGAGTACCAATCGGAGGAGATACACACATTTGCGGTAAACTCCGCAAAGAATGAGCGGTCCTGCTATGATTGCAGCGTGGAAACAGCCGGACTTCCCAAGCCGGTGAAGTGCCGGATCGAGGAGACCATCGACTTCTGCAAGAGCATGGATTATAAAAGAATCGGCCTTGCCTTCTGCGGCGCCCTTCACAGAGAGGCGGCCGTGGTAGCGAAGATTTTTCGGGCGCACGGGCTGGAGACCGTCTCCGTCATGTGTAAGGTAGGCGGCATAGACAAGGCCGCCATCGGTATCCAAGAGGAGGAAAAGCTTCACCCGGGGAGATTTGAGGCCATGTGCAACCCCATTGCTCAGGCAGAGATTCTGAACCAGGCGGATACGGACTTTAACGTGGTGATAGGGCTGTGCGTGGGGCATGACTCCTTGTTCTTATCTCACAGCAAAAAAATGTGTACCGTCCTGGCGGTAAAGGACCGGCTGCTGGGGCATAACCCCCTGGCCGCCGTATACACCAACCACAGCTACTACGGCTTTTTGAACAACGGGGATTGACCGCATAGAGACTTACTGTTACAAATAATGGATAAAAGGAGGGCCCGCCATGCAGGGCACCATAAGCAAGGACTTGATGAAGTCCGCCGTTAAGGAGGTTTGGATCCGCTCCCTCACAGAGATCCAGCCGGATATCCTCGAGGCGCTCAACGCCGCAAGGGAAAAAGAGACCAATGAAAGGGGCAGGAAGTATCTGGATATTTTGATTCAGAACGCGCTGCTTGCCACCCAGAATCGGACTGTGATCTGCCAGGATACCGGAGTGCCTACCTTTTTTATCAAAACATCACTGGGCTTTCCCTACGACGGCGATCTGCGGGAGGTCTTTGATGAGGCTCTCCACGAACTGACCATGGGGGAATTTCCCATGCGGCCCATGGTGGTACATCCCCTGACCCGGGAAGACCGGTGTGATAACACTGCGGCCAACGTGCCCCTTCTGCACATCGAGCTGGACCACGGCACTGATTATATGGAGATCAAAGCCATGCCGAAGGGAGCAGGGTCCGGAATATGGGGGACACTCCAGTTCTTCCCACCCTCGGTGGGAGCGGCCGGTGTGAAAAAATTTGTGGTGGACTCCGTTCTGCGGGCCGGTTCCAATCCCTGTCCGCCCCTCATTGTGGGCGTAGGCCTGGGCGGGCCTCTGGAGGAAGTGGCCCGACTGGCCACGGTGGCCTCTGCACGGCCCATAGACCGGCGTCACCCTGAACCAGAGATCGCCGCACTGGAGGAGGAGTTGAAGGAGGCGCTCAATATGAGTCAGATCGGCCCCATGGGCATGGGTGGGGACACCACAGTTCTGGCCGTCAATGTGGAGTATTCCGGCACACATAAGCCCTGGATGCCCGTGGCGGTGAACATCAACTGCTGGCCAGGGCGAAAGGCCACCTGCCGCATCTACAGCGACGGCCATGTTGAGCAAGTGAAGGGGGAATAGCCATGGCAAGAACCGTCTATTTGAAGACGCCGCTGACAGAGGAGGATGTTCGAGGACTGCAGTTGGACGATGTGGTCTACCTCACCGGCGACGCCTATACGATGATGTATATCGACCATTTTACCCGTCTGACCGGTATGATCAAGGCAGGGGAGCCTCTGCCTATGGAACTGAAGGGGAATGTCATTTATAATACCGGCACAATTTTTCGCCGTGAGGAGGACGGCACATACGACTTCCGGGCCATTGGAGCCACCACCAGCTCGAAATTTAACGCCTATACGCCTGAGTTTATCCGTCTTTCGGGTGTCCGGGCCGTAATCGGCAAGGGCGGTATGGACCGGAATGTTTTGGACGCCATGCAGGAATGTGGCTGCGTGTATCTAGCCATCGTAGGGGGCTGTTCGGCCATCTATACCCCCCATGTGGAGTTGAAGCGGGAGTTCTGGCCGCAGAAGAGCTGGGCGGACAACCAGCTCCAGCTCAGACTGGACGCCTTCGGCCCCCTCTTCGTGGCCATGGATGCCAATGGGAACAGCATCTATGAGCAGTGCGGAGACACGGCCCAGGAGAACCTGCCCGCCATCTATGAAAAGCTGGGGATTAAGGCAACGTAATGAGTAAAAGGCGGGCAGCGGATCATCCGATCCGCTGCCCGCCTTTTCGCGTGGGGCCATCCCCGGTTTTCTCTTCTGGCCTGACCCTCTTTTTCATAGGATGGAACAAACACATTTAGGAGGGAACCGGATATGAAATTGTTTCTGGTCAGACGAAAGCTCATCACAGCGGTGGCCTGCCTGCTGCTGGCGGCGGGGATGTTCTATGTGGTGAACCACCCGGCCATAGTAGGGGCCGCCGCGACCACAAGGCAACTGCCCATCTACTGCGTGCAGCGGGACCAAAAGGTGCTGTCCATTTCCTTCGACGCAGCATGGGGTGATGATAGGTTGCGGTCATTGGGAGATGGGAGATGCATACGGTGACGATATCGAGCCCCCGTTTTCCCAGACAGGCTGCCTGGCCGGGGGGTGATTTCACAAAAATAGGATGAACTAGATGGGAGGCTCTATGGGATAGACCTCAATGGCACCCGCCAGGTCCCAATGATCCAGAACCTGCCGAATTTCATAGAGCGTGGCAAAGACATAGAGCTGATTATAATAGTCCACAGTTTCCTCAAGGCCCAAAACCGTTTTTACCTTTTCCAGCCGATACCTTATTGTATTACTGTGTTGAAAGAGCATCTCTGCTGCCAGGGAAATATTTCGGTCGCATTTTACATAAGTAAGTACTGTTTCCAGCAGATTGGAATGATGACGTTCGTCGTATTCGGAGAGCAGTCTTTCAATATTATAGTAAAATTGCTCTACCCAAGCGTGGTGGCGCAGAGCGCAAAGAAACTGGTAAACTCCGATTTGGCAGAAATCAAGCAGAGGTTCCTTGCTGATGACGGAAGTAGCGCAGGCGTATATGCTCTCCCAAATGCTCGCAGGCAGGGTATTGAGCGATTCGCGAGGAGTACTGATTCCAATTCGAAAATCCATCCGCTCTAAATTGAGCAGATAGAGCAGCTGCAACAGTTTTTTCCGAATGGTGTCCACCCCATCGTCAGTGGAGTAGATGACTAAGATTCCAGACGGATATTTTACTAAGGTGTAAGCGTCATACTCCGAATGGAGCGATTCCTTCCGATTGTGCAGATAAGCTCTGTAATATTGATCGAGTTTGTCTGAAAGTATCTGTTCCTCGCCAGAGGCAGGGCGGCAATAGCAGCAGATATTGTTGGCCCTGAAAAATGGATTGATATTTTTGATGCGCGCATCAAGTCCGGCGTTCTTTGGGCCCCGGAACAATTCATTGATGCGATCAATCAGGGACGCATTAAAGTTATTGGAGAGCAAAGCGTTCTTAATGTTAAAGATAATATCCTCAAAGTTGACATTAGAAAACAAAAGGATAGGGGTATGGTTCCGATTGGCCAGGTCGATAATCTCAGGCGGGAGCTCGCGGAAATAGATATCCTTAATTGCAATCGCCGCCACATGCTGCCCAATCAGCGCTTGCAAACATCCAATGCCGTCGTTGATGTTCTCTCTGGCGTAAGAGAGCGTGGTGATAACGAATTCCCCGGAATTGAATTCCCTCTGAATGACTTCCTTGCTTTCCCATTCAAAAATCCCTACTCCACTGATGACGTTGTAGAGTCCGCTCTGATTGGTCAGGAATTCGAAGTCGGAAAACAGGGGTTGGGAGAGAACCTCCATGACAGTCAACATAACGGCATTAACCTCCATGGCATACAGTAAGGCAGAGCGGGCGGCGGTTGCTCTGCAGGCGGAAAGGAAAAACATTTATAGAAATGATCGGTTTCCCCTTTCCGTCTGCAGTCCATTATACTGGATTCCCCTATATAATGTAATCAGGAAAGATACCGGGAAATGCTGCGTGAATAAAGTAATGCAGGACATTCCGGAAACACAGAGCTCTAGTGGGCGGGAAGTGCAAACCCCTTAGACTGAAGTACCCAGCGGGCGACGGCATCGTTGGTGGCAATCCAGGCTCCGCGGGACTTCATATAGGCAATCAGCTCACCCAGGGCATTTACGCGGCAGGCACGGCCAATAAACTGAGGATGGATGATGAAATCCATAACACGGCCCCCTTCCTCTGCCATGCCGTCGAATTCCTCGCGCCAGATCTCCATTTGCTGTGCGGCAGATTTGATACCATATCTGGCAGGGGGGCTATCGATATAGTAGTCGTAGGCGGTGTCGTCATAGAAAGCATCCGCCATCAAGTCTACCAAGGGGACGGACTTTTCCCCGATTTCCACCAGGTGAGGCCCATCCCAATTGCCCCGGTAAGAGGTGTAGTAGTAACCGCGCTCCAGCATAAGCTGCCCCAAGGACTCGGTGAATTCTTCCTCAGTAGGGCGGAATCCGGTGGGCTTGACGCCGCACAGCTCCCAGAGGATGCGCTCGGCCTCCTCAAAAACGAGTTTAGGGTCGTCGCCCATGCTGTCAAAATGATGCAGACCGTGGTTAGCGATTTCATGGCCCCGGCGGTGGATCTCCCGAATGACCTCCGGGTATACGGTGGCATTATAGGCGGGCACAAAGAATGTGGCCTGGATCCCTTGTATATCCAGCATATTCAGTATGCGGGGAATTCCCTGCTTGGCTCCATAGGTGCCTTTGGACATATGGACCAGGTGCCCCGGATCCAGGCGGTTAGATTCTGACCAGTTGAGCTCAAGGTCTACGTCGAAGGCAAAAGAGACTGCAACACGTTTCCCATCGGGCCATTCCATCATTGGGGGTGCCCTCCTTCCGTATGTGCTAAAACGTATCTGGCAACTGCTTCACAGGTAGTAATCCAGGCGCCCTGCTGCTGCATGTAGCCAATAAAATCACCCAACCGCTTGATCCGGCCGGGCCTGCCGATGAGGGCGGGATGGAACTTCAGCACCATGATTTTATCGCCCTCAGCAGCTACGCCGTCGAATTCCTCGCGCAGCATGTTGATATACTCCCTGTTGGTGAATGCAATGCGGTGTCCTGGCTCAATGGCACAGGAGTAATAATAGTAGGTAAAGTCGTCCAGAACTACGTCCGTGGGCAGCTCCACCAGTGGGGACTCTCCAGCCTCGGCCTCGTGGAGATAGGCATAGTCACAGTCCCTCAGATTCGAGCTGTACAGATATCCGCGCTCCCGCATCAGGGAAAAAGCTTCTGGATGCAGGGTGCTGTGGGGCGCGCGGTGCCCTGCGGGCCGACGCCCCGTGAGACGCTCGATTACGGACTCAGCCTGTTCCATCTTAGCGGATTCGTCTTCGCGGCTGTTATACCGCTCTGGCTCGTGCAGAATGCCATGATAAGCAATTTCGTGGCCGGCCTTATGGATGGCGGCGGCGGCCTCCGGGTAGTGCTCAAGCACATAGCTCGGGGTAAAAAAGGTCCCCTTGACGCCGTAGGTGTCCAGCATCTTCAGACAACGCCAGATTCCCTCGTTCCCGCCGTAGCGGCCTTGATCCTGCTCGTCCGGCTCTTTGCCCTGGCGGGCCAGATTGGAAATGCGGAGGGTCTCCGCCTCAAAGTCAAAGGTGAGCATGACCGCGACCCGTCTGCCGTCGGGCCATTGGATCCCGGGACCGGTTCGTATGCCGTCAATCAGAGAATACATAGTGGGTCCTCCTTATGTAAATGGCTGCATAAAAGAATATTACAGCTTGTCTTCGCGCATCAGGGCTGCATTGGTGCCGTTTACTTCCCAGAAAGCCTTTGCCGCACGGGCGGCCAGATCCGGCACACAGGCCTGGGCTTCGGCGATGATGGTGGGCTCGTCGGCTGTGAGTACTTTGCCGCCGGCCAATAGGAGCTTTCCATCCACACACACCAGAGAGACTTCGCTGCCGCGGGCGCTGTAGACTAGATTGGGCACGATGTTGCGCATGGGAGCGGTGTAAACCGGCATCATTGAGGGGGCGGTCAGGTCCACCGCAATAAAGTCGGCGCGCTTTCCCGCGCGGAGGGAGCCCACCAGCTCGTCCAGACCCAAGGCCTTGGCGCCGTCGATGGTGGCCATGCGCAGAGCGCGCCAGGCAGGCAGCTTCTCCGGATCCTGGTACTTGATTTTGTTGAAGAGCGCCACCAGTTTCATCTCATTAAACATATTGTGGCAGTTGTTTCCGGGCGCCTGATCGGAACCCAAAGCGACGATGCCGCCGGCATCCTGAAAGACGACGGAGGGAGGGACGATGCCGTCGATGATGCCGATAGAACCGGGACAGGCGATCATGGACGCACCGCTGCAAGCCATCTGCCGGACTTCATCATCGTTGGCATCGGTTAGATGAACAGCAAGCAGCCGTTCGTTTAAATAGCCGATTTCATTCAACCAGGCAATGGGGCGCTTGCCATAGCGCTGCATAATTTGGGCGGTTTCGCGGCTGCCCTGCTGGACATGCATATGAATTTTGGTTTGCCGAACCTTAGCCAAGGTCTGGATTTGGGCAAGCAGTTCCGGACTGCAAAAGTCCGCGCCTTGTGGCCCGAGAAAAACCTTGATTCGACCGCCGGCACAGCCATTCCAACGGTCAAAGAACTCCAGGCCCTCCTGTAAAGACTGGGAACCCATGTTGGAGTCAAACTCATAGAGTTCACTGGGCGCATAGATTTTGTAACAGGCGTCCCGAATTTCTTTTGTAAGACAGGCGCGCACGCCGAGCTTCTCGACAAAAGAGGCGGTCTGCTCCGGAATGACATTGGAATCACTGAAGGTAGTGGTGCCGGCGCGCAGCGCCTCCATGTAACAGACCTTGCTGCCCAAGATTTCTTCCTTGCGGCTCAGGGCATCATCAAAGGGGCCCATACCATACATCATCCAGTGTTTCGTATCCTGTGCCAGACCGCGGCAGATGCCAATATCGGTATGCATATGTGCGTCGATTAGGCCAGGCAGGACGACATGATGGGGCAGCTCCAGAACCTGCTCTGCCTGGTACTGAGATAGCATGTCCTCTTGGGGCCCCAGAGCTTCGATAGCGCCGCGATCTACGACCATGGCGGCGTCGCCTAAATAACCGACGCCACTCCCCTCCAAAGTGTAAAAGTGGGGTGCAATAACAATCATATCTACTTTTTTCATGTTCTCTACCTCGCAGTATGGGAAGTGCCCGCAGACGCAGACGATCTGCGGGCACTTGCCCACTGTAATTGTATACGAACCAGATATATGGGATGTCGCGGTTATTCCTTGTCGCCGAAGTCCTGTTTGGTCTCGGACTTGACCTTGAGGCCGTAGTGGGATTCAAAGTAACGGTATCCGATATAACCGGTGACCAGAGCAATCGCAATAAAGGCCCAGCTCGCCTTAGGAGCCCAGGACAGAGTACCCAAGAACATGATGAATGCCATGATGGCCAAAGCAATCGAGAGAACCCTCCAGCAGGGCATATGATAGGTGGGGTGGTAGTCGTCGCGCTTGTGATATTTGAAAACGACCAGGTATCCAATGATGGAGCGCAGGGATATCGTCAGGGTGAAGTAGCCCAGGATCTCACTGATATTGGAGACAAAGATAAAGAAGATGGCCAGGGCGCACTGCACGACGATGGAGAACGCAGGGGTTTTGTACTTGGGATGAATTTCGCCGAACTTGGGGAACCACAGACCGTCGCGGGCCATCTGGTACTGGACGCGGGGCTGAGAAAATACAGAGGTGGCCAGAGTGCCGGTCACAACGACCACAGCAAGCGCGGCGCTGAGCGTGCCTGCCAAGGAACCAAAGCCGGGAATCTGGGACACAGCGGCGGAGACGGGGGCCTCGGCGGCGGCCAGTTCAGCAACGGGGAGCAGACCAGCCATGGCGGTAGCAAATACAGTGTAGAACACGGTAATGATGACCACGGTGAGGATGAGGGCAATCGGCATGTTCTTCCTGGGATTTTTAATCTCGCCGGCGCAGACAACGACTTGAGAGGTGCCGTCATAAGACCAAGTGGTGGCAGAAATACCGGCGATGAGGGCGGCAATACCCACGGGGGCGCCGGGAGCTGCAGGCGCGGCGAGAAGGTCGCCGCGGGCAAAGCAGATGGCGACACCGGCCAGGATAACGAAGGGAATGATCTTAAAGGTGGTAATAATGTCCAGCAATTTGCCGCCGCCCTCTACGGAGCGAATGTGAATAAACATGAAGAGCAGGATGAAAGCCGCAGCAATAAACTTACCGACCAGAGGGCTATGATGTGTAAAATAGGAGAGATAGCTGGCGATGGAAAGGGCCATGGCCGAGAGCCCGGGAGGGTCGGAAGCAACGAAATTGAGCCAGCCGGAGATGAACGCTAAGGGGCGCCAGCCGGCGAGTTCAAAGGTCTTATACACGCCACCGCTGACAGGATAGGCAGAATAGATCTCAGCATAGAACATGGAGGCGGGAATCTGGTACAAACCGCCCAGCAAAAAGGAAAGCGCAATAAACAGCGCACTGCCGGAAGCACCGGCAATTTCGCCGATGGAGGTAAAGATACCGGAGCCGACTGTGGTGCCGATGCCGATGGCAATCGCTGTGGACAGGCCCAGTTTGCGGGTTAAGCCTTCGTCGTGAAATACCCGATCGTCCTGATTGGTTGTGTTAGACGACATAATGTTACCCCTTTCTTCTCTTTGCCTTTGTTTGTGGTCGGAGGACGCTCCGGCCTTTGGATTCAGCGCTTTTCTGGATTGGAATTCGGGATGCCGTGGGGGTCGGGACAAGATTTGAAGAGTTTTGTGCTACTATTATAGCACATCTTTTTGGTAAAAATCGCTGTGCCATCTCCAAATCTAAGCTGAGATTCTTGTACAAACACACAACGAAAGACGAAAAAGTAAGTGCGAAAAAGGAAACCTATGCGCACATATGTTGTCTATCATAGGAGTCCCTATAAAATAATGTCCACTGAACAAAAAAAGGCCACGTGATATCAAGAAATAGCGCCGTTTCTGCGGTATAATAAGTGCAAGGAAAAACGGGAAAACACGCGAAAAACCTTGCACTTGGAGGCGGCCATGTATCGATACAGTAACGGTCAGATCAGCCTTTCTGACTTCAATCAACCGGCAGGCATGAATCTGAAAGAAAGCAATCGCTGGGTCAAAAAGGCACAGACAATACCCTGGCTGGATATTGAGAAACGCTATGCCAAGCGGTTCACCAATCGCAAGGGCAATGTGGCAAAGCCACTACGCTTAGCCTTAGGAGCCTGCATCATTCAGGCGGAGTACGGTTTTTCCGACGAAGAAACAGCTCTGCAGATTCAGGAGAATCCGTATTTTCAATACTTCTGCGGCAATCCCGGCTACGACGACAGCAAGCAGCCCTTTGACCCATCTCTTATGGTGTACTTCCGTAAGCGCCTGACGCCGGAAGTGCTGGGAGAAATCAACGAGATGATACTCAAAACTGCAACCACATCAGAGAACAACGACGACCATAACACTCCCACAGGCGGTGGTAACAGCGGCACTCTGATTGTGGATGCAACCTGCGCGCCGTCTGATATCCGATTTCCGCAGGATGTGTCGCTTTTGAACGAGGCGCGTGAAAATGCAGAGCAGATCATTGATACGCTGCAGGAGCAGAGCGCGGAAGAGAAACCCAGAACCTATCGCAACAAGGCCCACAAGGACAGCCTCAAGTATATGCGCAGCCGCAAGCACAACGTGAAGAAGACGCGCGAAGCAATCCGTAAGCAACTCCAGTATCTCCGCAGAGACCTTTCCATCGTCGATTCTATGCTGCAATCCGGCCTGAAGCTATCCCAAAAGCAGCAGCTTCGGCTTGAAACACTGCGAAAAATTTACGAACAGCAGAAGTACATGTATGACAACCATACACATTCCGTTCCTGACAGGATTGTCAGTGTAAGTCAGCCGTTCATCCGACCAATCGTACGCGGAAAAGCCGGAAAGCCGGTGGAGTTCGGGGCAAAACTGGATATCAGTGTATCCAATGGATGGGCAAGGTTGGAGTACTGGTCATTTGATGCCTACAACGAAGCCACAAAGCTGGTTGAAACCATAGAGCGTTACAGAGCCCGTGAGGGACATTATCCGGAGCGCGTGCTGGCGGACAAGATTTACCGAAACCGCGAAAACCTCAGCTACTGCAAACTGCACGGAATCCGGCTCAGCGGTCCGGTATTGGGAAGACCGAGAAGGGACGAGCAGCGCGACAGGCGGCAGACCCATTTCGACCAGAATGAACGGATAGAGGTTGAACGACAATTCAGCTTTGCAAAACGCAAATGCAACCTTGGAAAAGTGAAAACGAAACTGGCGGAGACCGTAGGTTTTACGCTTGCCATGTCGATTGTAGTGTTGAATCTGCGTAAAATCCAGCATACCCTTTCGCGCCTGTTTGGGCGGATTTTGCACTTTTTATTGCCGCAGCAAAAATTGGTATTTGTTCAGTAGACATTAAAATAGAGAGAGGAGAAGAGCAGGATTTTGTAGTTTGCTACAAAGAAAGGGGGTTACGTTCAAAACATTTACAAGATGGTCCTATGGTATAGTGGAAACAGAAAGGGGTGGCCGGGATTTGAAGAGTTCGGCGCCACAAAACCAGAAAGGACTGTTTGTAGTATGAAGAACTTCAAGTTTGACGTGGACTATGTTCGCGATCAGTTCCCTGCGCTCAGCCGTTCCGTGAATGGAAACCCTGCCGCCTTTTTTGACGGCCCCGGCGGCAGCCAAGTCCCGCGCCGGGTGGTTGCAGCCATCGAGGATTATCTCTTTTATCACAATGCAAACGCCGGCGGTGAGTTTTTGACCTCCAAGGACAATGACCGCCTCTTCCGCCGCGGGCGCGAGGTCTTAGCCGACTTCCTCAATTGTGCGCCGGAAGAGGTGTGCTTCGGTGCCAACACCACCTCCAACAACATCCGCCTGGCATTTGGATTCCTGCGTACCCTGAAGGCTGGGGATGAGATCATCATTACTGACATCGACCATGAGGGCAACCGCTCTCCCTGGCGGACTTTGGCCGATTTCGGTATTGTGGTGAAGAGTGTGTCTCTGGACCCCGAAACCTGCACGCTGAATTTTGACGACTACAAAGCGAAGCTTTCCGATAAGACAAAACTGGTCTGCGTCAACTGGGCTGCAAACGCCTGCGGGACCATTACCGATGTGAAGGCCTATATTGAGCTGGCCCATAAATACGGGGCCGTCACTGTGGTGGACGCTGTGCACTATGCGGCTCACAAGCCCATTGATGTAAAGGCCATTGATACCGATATTCTGCTGTGCTCTGCTTACAAGTATTTTGGTCCTCATGTGGGCGTTATGTATATCCGCAAGGAGTTGGGCGAGAGCTTCCCCTCGGTGCGTGTTTATGCAGAGGATAATGCCGACATGCCCACCAAGATGGAGACGGGGACACTCTCTGTGGCCAATATCTGCGGCGCCGCAGCGGCCGTAGAGTTTATTGCAGACCTGGGAGAGAAGTACGGCGAGTGCTTTGAAGAGGAGCTGGGCGCTCTTCAGGGGCGCCGCAGGGACATTGTAGCCGGCATGTTGGCCATCGACGCCTACGAGGATGGCTTGGTGGGCCGCATCCGCAGTGAACTGTCTGCAATTGACAATCTGAAGCTGTACATGGCGCCTGAAGGCACGCCTCGTACCACGACAGTCTCGTTCACCATCCATGGCGTCAACTCCGCCGAGGTGGGCAAATTCCTGGCCGAGAAGGGGCTGTTTGTGTGGAACGGTGACTTCTACGCGCTCGAAATTGTACATAACGTCCTAAAGCTGGGCCCCCAAGGCGGATTGGTCCGGATTGGCTTGGCGCCCTACAACACCGAGCAGGAGGTAGACCGTCTTCTGGCCGCTATCAAAGAGTTCGCTGCTGCGCATAAGTGAGTGTTCCCACACCGGGGAGCCCTCTGCATGTCGGATTAAGAGGGAGAGGGCCCTCCCGTTGGGAGAAACAACGAGAAACTGGAGGTGCAAGACATGGCTCGCCCTGAATTGATCGTTATGCTCACTTGGAATGATAAGACGGTTGAGAATGCCAAGGAGCTTTTTCTGGAATCCAAAGACGCCCCGGCGAAGTTTTGGGGCTGTAAGCGGGAAGGAATCTCTGAGGAGCGACTTCGGGACCTTATTACCACGATGCGGAACGCAGGGAAGGAGACCTTCCTGGAGACCGTAGCCATCGACGAGGAACACTGCCTGGATACGGCCCGAATCGCTGCGGAGTGCGGAGCGGACCACCTGCTGGGCACGGTATACTTCGACAGCGTGCAAAAGGTCTGCGACGAGGCCGGCATGACGTATTCCCCCTTCTTCGGCCTGGACCCCGCGGACACCCGTCTGCGCGGCACTGTGGAGGATATCGTCGCCGATGCCAAGCGTGTAGAGACCCAAAATATATGGGGCCTGTCCTTCTCAGGATTCCGCTATGTGAGCGGAGATCCAGCGGAACTCATCCGCGCAGTGTGTAATGCGGTGGAGAAGCCGCTCACTCTGATGGGGAGCGTCAACAGCTATGAGCGCTTGGATGTGCTCAAAGAAGTACCGAACCTTTTCGGCTTTACAATCGGCGGGGCCTTCTTCGAGAAAGTCTTCGGTGAGACCTTCCCGGAACAGATCGAGGCTGTGCACAATTACCTGTTAAAGGAATAAACAAGTTTAAGGAGGGGACCCGCCATGGATGCGTTGGAAGCGATTATGACCAGACAGAGCATTCGCTCCTATACCGGAGAGGGTATTTCGCGGCAAATGCTGCGGCAAATTGTGTCTGCCGGTATGCAGGCGCCTTCGGCGCATGCCTGTGCAAGCTGGAGATTTCTTACCATAACCGACCGGGAGACCATGCGCGGGATTATCCCTTATAGCCCGTGGTGGGGGCTGTTGGAGGAGGCCGCTGCACTGATCGTAGTATGTACCGATACCAGAGGAGTTGAGGGGATTTCCCACGAATTCCAGGTTGACGGCTGCGCAGCCGCCATGGAAAACATGCTGTTGGCGGTCCACGCCATGGGACTGGGCGGCGTATGGCTGGGAGTCTGTGAGGGGGAGGAGAACTGCTGCCTGGTCAAGGCCCGGCTGAAGCTGCCCGGCTACACGAAGCTGATAGGGATGATGGCGGTGGGCCATCCGGCAAAGCGGCCGGAATGGAAAGATCGTTTCGAGCCGCAGAAGTGGTTTGAAGAAGACTGGGGGAACCAGCTCCACCCGGACTGAATCCCTCTGTTTACAGGCGGGCGCAGAAACAGTATGATAAAGTTAGGGATTGTTTGAACAGAATTAACAAGCCCAACCGCCGGAGCTTTTTCACCCTGGACGGAGCCGGACATAGCTCCAATATTCAAACAAGACCTGGTCCCTCTGGAACCGTACAGGAATTTTCTGAATGAGAAAGGATGGGCGCAGTGTACGATCTTTGCATCAAAAAAGGGACAATCGTCAATGCAGACCGGAAGGTCAAGGCCAACGTCTACATTAAAAATGGGAGAATCGACGCTATTACCGCGGAGGAGGATATTCCGGCCGCCAGGGTGATCAATGCTGAGGGACGACTGGTCCTCCCTGGGTTTGTAGATCCGCACACCCACCTGAATGATCCCCCGGGAGGAGATGTGAGCGAAACATTCCTTACCGGTACCCGCTCCGCCGCTGCGGGCGGCGTGACCACCTGCATTGAGATGCCGCTGACCACACCTGTGGTCTCCACGGCAAAAGCCTTTATTGATAAACGGGCCATTTGCGGGCCCAAGGCTGTGGTAGACTTCGCCATGTTTGGCGCATGTGTACCCGGCAATCAGGATGAGATCCAGAAAATGTTGGCCCACGGCGCTGTGGCGTTCAAGGCATTTACGCCGTTTTCCATTGAGATTCCCCGTCTGGATGACGCTTCCATGCTCAAGGCCATGGAGAGCTTGGGCAGGGAACAGGTTACACTGAGCATCCACTGCGAGAATGCAGATATGATCACGAGCCTGACCGAGGAGCTTCAGGCCCAGGGGCGGGTGAAGCCCGGCGATTATCAGGATGCACACCCCCTGATCTCCGAATTGGAGGCAGTTCAGCGTGTAGCGCTCATGGCCTATAAGACTGGGGCCAGAGTCCACGTGGTGCATTGCAGCTGTCCTGAGGCGGTGGACGTGGTGTCCTACTACCGCTCTTTGGGTGCGGACCTCACCGTAGAGACCTGCCCGCACTACCTCACGCTCAACGAGAAGGATGTGGAAAGGTGGGGGGTGTATTGCATCTGCAATCCCCCTATCCGCGACCAGAGCGTGCAGGATGAGTTGTGGAAGCGGGTGCTGGAGGGCAAGCTGGACTGTATCGGTACCGACCATTCGGCCTATCTCCACACAGAGAAGGCCGAGGGCAAGGACAATATTTTCAAAACTCCGGCCGGGATCACCGCCATGCAGCTATGCTATCCCCTGTTCTTTGACGAGGCGGTAAACAAACGCGGCATGTCCGTGGAGCAGTTCGTCAGCATGTCCAGTACCGCGGCTGCCAAACGCTATGATATCTATCCCAAGAAGGGACTCATCGATGTGGGAGCCGATGCCGATGTGGTCATCTTTGACCCAAAGGCCCAGTGGGTGGTGGAAAATAAAAAACTATTCTATCTTGAGAAGTGGACCCCACATGTCGGCCGTACCGTGACTGGCCGGGTAGACGAGACCATCGTCCGCGGCAAAAGCGTCTACCGCGACGGCGAGATTCTGGCGGAAGGCGGGTATGGCTGCTTCGTCCCCGCTCTGCGCTGAGGAGGGGGAAAAGGTGCGTATTTTGCTGTTGAATCCCAATTCTACACAGATGGTCACCCAGCGTATCCAGCGGGCGGCGGCACCCTATCAGAGCGCGGAGTTGGAGATCACTGCTGCCACCGCAAAAAAGGCGCCTCCGGCCATTGAGACTGCGATGGATGAACTGCAAGCCTCCATCGCCGTACTGGAGGAGCTGGAGGCGCGCAAAGGAACCTATGATGGTGCGGCGCTGTGCTGCTTTTCCGACCCGGGATTGGATGCGGCCAAGGAGCTCTGCGATGTGCCCGTGGTGGGAATGTGCGAGGCGGCGGTCTATTTTTCCGCCTTTTACAGCCGGCGATTTTCCATCTTGGGCTCCTGTGGCTCCGGCGACGTGCCCTATATGTACGGCCACATGAAACGCTACGGTGCGGAGACGCGGCTGGCCAGTGTGGACTATACCGGCACCGGTGTGCTGGGTGTGCCCGATCAGGTGACGGACGACATTTCGGAGAAGATTGAGGGTATCATCCACAGAGACGGTGTAGGGGCGGTACTGTTAGGCTGCGCTGCTTTTGCCGGCATGGGTGATGCGTTGAGCAAAAAGCACGGTATTTATGTTACAGACGGCATTGGTCCTGCCATTATGACATTGAAAATGCTGCATGAATACAGGCGGACCATCTGAGCCGCCACATCAAGAAAGCGGTGGGGGTTGCCATGTGTGGGATGGAGAACGGCCAATGGATTCAGAGGCATTTGTCTGAACTGGCTGAGAGCACCAAAATAGACGGGAAAATCTGGCGGGCCAGCTATACGGAAGAGGACGGCATAGGACATAGGATGTTCCGGCGCTGGATTGAAGAGGCCGGCCTGGAGTGGCGCGAAGATGTGCTGGGAAATATCTACGGGCGCCTGCCCGGGCGGCGCAGCGGGACCATCCTGTTGGGGTCCCACATCGATACGGTGCGGGACGGAGGGCGCTATGACGGGGCCGCCGGCGTTATGACGGCTCTGGCCGTTCTCCGCGACTTGAAGGCCGCCGGCTATGAACCGGAGTACAATTTGGAGATCGTGGGTCTCGTAGAAGAAGAGGGAAGCCGGTTTGCCTCCTCCTGCCAGGGGAGCTGCGCCATCTGCGGTACGCTCCGGGAGGAAGACCTTTTGGAGAAGGATTCCGACGGGGTTACCTTCCTGGAGGCGGCCAATCGAGCGGGATATCACCCGGAGCGGATGGAGGAAGCACGGCGGAAAGACGTGCTGGTTTATCTGGAGCTTCACATTGAACAGGGGCCCCTGTTGGAACAGCAGAAAAAACAGATTGGAGTGGTGGAGAATATCGTGGGTATCGCTACCTATGACATTACTATCACTGGAGAGCAAAACCATGCGGGCACCACGGTCATGGCGCTGCGTCGGGACCCGGTTGTGGCGGCCGCCCGTCTGATTGACCAAGTGACGGATGAGGTCATGGAAAACTCGCCCGGTGGGACGGCCACCTTTGGTCGGGTGGATACGGATCCAGGAATGCTCAATGTTATCGCTGGCCGGGTCCATCTGCTGCTGGACATGCGGGATAAAGAGGAAGAAAGGCTTCGGATGCGGGAAGCGCAGCTCTTCCGCAGACTGGAGGCGCTGCGGGAGCAAGGATTTGGCGCCGAGGCGGTCCGAACGCAGTGGACCCCTCCTGTGGCCATGGATCCAACGCTCGTAAAAGACATACACGCCGCCGCCGAGGCGGAGGGACTTTCCTACCTTCATATGAACAGCGGCGCGGGCCATGACGCTATGGTATTTGGAAAGCTCCTGCCCACAGCGATGATCTTTATTCCCAGTCAAAAGGGCATCAGCCACAATCCAATGGAGAATACCTCCACAGAGGATCTGGAGGCGGGATTCCGTGTGTTGCGCCGGGTGGCCATGTTGCTCAGTGCCCATGAGTACTGCTTGAAAGGATGATTCTATGAACCGCAAACCGAGATTGGGACTCGTCGGTGTGGCGAGTCATGACGAGAGCGGCGGACAGCGCGCCGACAGCTTTTTGGCAGAAGCCAAAGAGGCGATGGAGAAGGCCGGCATCGACGCCTACATCGCCCCGACCATGGTCTGGACGCCTGCTGAAGCGCTCCAAGCCGCCGAAGAACTCAATGAGGCGGGTATCGATGCTGTGGCGGTGGTACATATCACTTGGATTATGGACTCCCTGTCCTATCTGCTCCTGAATAAAGTAAAGGTTCCCGCCGCCCTGTGGGCCGTGCCCTATACCGAGACTTTCTCCCTGGCATGTGTGCAGCATATGGGGGCCACTCTGAAAATGCAGGGAATTCCCTATGTTCCCGTATATGGGCATCCACAGGATGCGGAGCTGGTGGAACAGCTGCGCCGGGTGGCGGAGGCCGGATACCTGCTCTCCCAAATCCGAGAGATGAACGTGGCTCTGATGGGACCGCGCCAGACTTGGCGTGTGGCCGGTCCTCAGGATATGAGCATGGAAGAGTGGGAGTTTTCCCGCAAGTTTGGGACGACCATCGTCCACCTGGAGATGGATGAGATTCTGGACCGCGTGGCAAAAATCAGCGACGAGGATGCCCGCAGGTGCTTAAAGGAGCTGGACGGCCGCACAGGAAAAGCAGTGGCGCCGCCTGAAAATATGCTCTATGCCGCCAAGGTCTATCAGGCTGTCAAGGACGTAATACAGACAAATCGTCTGGAGGGTGTGGCTGCAGAATGCTATCCTAAATTTGACGGCTTAACCAACCTGACTGCCTCCTGGCTGGCCGATGAAGGCGTGGTTGTGGAGACAGAAGGAGATATCGCCCACGTGGTGCTCCGCGTGGCCATCAATCTATGTGCAGGCCCCGGCGTCTCTCTGCTGGGGGAGGCGGGCAGCTTTGATCGGGAGGAAAACGTGATTGCGGTCTCCCATGGCGGAAGTTCGGGCGCTTCTGTCACGGAGGATATCTCCAAGGTGCAGGTGTCTCCCTCCGGCGAGATTGGCACCTATGTGGGCACGCCGGTGAAGGCGATGCCCGTGGTCACGGTGGCCAATCTTACCGGACAGAAGGGCTGCTACAAGATGCTGATTGCCAGAGCCGAGACGGTGCCTGTCGAAGACGAGGAATGGGACAGCGCTGGGCGCCGTCTGCTGGTCAAGCTCCGTTTCGAGCGGGATGCGGACCAAGCAGTGCGCATCTTCCTGGAGGAAGGTATCGACCATCATCTTGTAATCCGGGAAGGTGATTACACCAAAACGCTGTCTCTTCTGTGTGATTTTCTGGGAGTCGAAAAAATATTTCTTTAAAGCGGCGTGAATCTTATCAGCGAGCCCGACATTTTATCCCAATTCCCCTCCTGCCCTTCCCAACCATCTTTCCGGGTTCGCAGAAAAGCCTCCTGTCGCAGCAAAATGCTTCGGCGGGAGGCTTTTCAGTTTATGAAGCTGCGGATTCAGCGCAAAAGGGGCGAGAGAGAAAGCGGATGAAAGGGGGGAAGCCAGTGCAGATGCAGGAGAGAAAGACAATGCTTCGCACGGTCTGTATGCTGTCCTGGCCCACCGTGCTGGAACAGGCGCTCCAGACCGGAGCACAATATGTAGACACAGCCATGGTAGGACGAATTGGGATGCAGGCATCCGCTGCGGTTGGGCTCACCGCCTCTGCAATGTGGCTGATTACGGGACCTTTGGCGGCCATTGGAATGGGGGTGCTCTCCTGTATCTCCAAAGCCATCGGCGCGGAGGACCGGCAGAAAGCGGGGATAGCCTGCAACCAGACAGTGCTGCTGACCCTGGCCACAGGCGTGCTCTTTGGCGCCATTGCGCTGGGCATCAGCCCCTTCCTGCCGGACTGGCTGGGGGCCGGGAGGGAGATCCGGAGGGATGCGTTCCGCTACTTTTTTATCACTAGTCTGCCCATGGTATTCCGTGCTGCGGCAGTCATCTTCGGCGCAGCAATTCGTGCCACAGGGAATACAAGGACACCTATGAAAATTACCGCAATCTCCCTTTTGGTCAACATAAGCCTTAACTACTTTCTAATCTCACCTTCACGGGTGCTCTTTCTGGGGCCGCTGCGCTTCCATATCTGGGGCGGCGGACTGGGTGTGACAGGGGCGGCGGTGGCCACAGCCCTGGCCTATGTTCTCAACGGTGTGCTGATGTTTGCAGCTCTGAGGCGGAGCCCCTACTTCCGCATCTGTGGAGAGGGCCTGCGCCCATGCCGGCCGGTCATCGCAGAGTGCCTGGGAGTGGGCCTGCCCGCCGCAGGGCAGCGGTTTATCATCTATGTGGGGCATATGCTGTTTACCGCCATGGTAGCCAGGCTGGGCACACTGGCCGTGGCCATCCACTCGATCGCCCTGACCGCAGAGGAGGCTTTTTATATCCCAGGCTATGGGATGCAGGCTGCCGCCGCTACACTGGCGGGGAATGCAGCCGGGCGGCAGAATTTAGAACAGCTCCGGCAGGTGGCCCGAACCACTACATTGCTGAGCACTGTGATTATGACAGCGCTCAGTCTGCTGCTTTTTTTGTTCCCAGAACATGTAATGGCCCTGTTTACAACAGATCCCCGAGTCATTGAAGGTGGGGGACGGGTACTGCGCATTGTATCGGTGTCGGAACCCTTGTTTGCCGTGGCCGTTATCATGGAGGGGATATTCGATGGAGTAGGAGATGTTAAGGCCCCCTTCCTGATCTCGACACTTTCTCTGTGGGCCGTACGTCTGGTACCCACTTGGCTGTGCGTGACCCGCTTCGGCCTGGGGCTGGAGGTGGTATGGATCTGTATGGTGGGGGACAATGTGCTCCGCTGCCTCCTGCTTCTGGGCTGTTTCTTTGGCCGGAACTGGAAGGCCTATCTGGAAAAGAAACTGGTCCGTCCCGGAGACCGGGACGGGCAGCGATCATAGAAAGGACGAGGACAATGAGTCACCAGTATTTTTTGGGCGCGGATATCGGGACCACGGCGATTAAGGCCGCGCTGTTCGATGAACAAGGCCGAAAAGTGCTCCACCACGCCCAGGAGTATACCCTCTTGAAGCCGGATGCCCAGCGAGTGGAGCAGATACCACATGTCTATTGGGAAACCTTTCAGGCATGCGTAAAGAAGGTGGTGCAAGATTCAAAAATCGACCCAGAGCAAATCAAAGCATTTTCCATGGACTCCTCTGCGGAAACCATTGTTTTTCTGGATGAAAAAATGGAACCGCTGGATAATTTTTATGTCTGGCTGGACAGCCGGGCCAGTATAGAGGCGGAGGAGATCAATCATCACTTTACTGCGGAGGAGATCCTGCATGCCACTGGGCAAACCCCAATCGATCCCTGCTATCCGGCGGCTAAGATAGCCTGGTTCCGTAAGCACAAGCCGGAGGCTTTCCGAAAAATCCGCATGATGTTTATGTGTGATGACTACATTCTCTGGCATATGAGCGGGCGAAAGGTGAGCCACGGCTCTAGCTGGTGTACCTCCTACTTCTGGAACATCACCACCAAGGAATGGTGGCCGGATATGCTCGACTACTTGGGCATTACGGCTGGACAGCTGCCAGAAATCGTGGAGTGTGGCACCCCGGTAGGAAACATCCTGCCAGAGGTGGCCGATGCGCTGGGGCTGCCCAGGGACCTGCTGCTGGTGATGGGCGGACAGGACCAGTCCAGCGGTGCCATCGGTGTAGGCAACGTGACGCCCGGCGTATTCAGCGAGTCCACTGGAGGGGCCCTGATGGTATGCACCACTACGGATAAACCGGTATTCGATCCAAAGGGACGGGTTCCCTGCAATTACAGCGACATGGAAGACATCTATATGATTCAGGCGGGCGCGAAGGGCGGCATCCTGCTGCGCTGGCTGCGGGATACACTCTGTCGGGAAGAGATGCGGGCAGAGGAGGAGGGCTACGGACTGGCCTACGACCTGATGGACCGTTTGGCTGCGGATACGCCTGCCGGAGCAGAAGGGCTTTTTTTGATTCCCTTCTTTGGCGGAGCGGGAAATCCCTATCACGACAATTTTGGGCGGGGAGTTCTCTATGGACTCAGCTTGGGACACACCAAGGGCCATATTATCCGGGCCTTCATGGAGGCGCTGGCCTGTAATATCACCAAGATCATCGAATATGTGGAACAGTTAACGGGCGTGAAGGTGAATCAGGTGCGCTCTTTGGGCGGGGGCTCTCTGAGTCCGCTGTGGTGCCAGATCAAGGCCGATGTAATGGGCCGTGAGGTGGTTACCATGAAGAATACTCAAGATGCGGCCTGCCTGGGCGCCGCAATCGTTGCGGGGTTTGGCTACGGCGCGTGGGACTCTATCGCCGAGACGGCGCTGCGCTTTGCCGAGGTCGATCATGTCTACCATCCGAACCCGGAACACAGACAGACCTACGACTTGCTCCTGAAAAAATGGGATATCTTCATCGAGGCCACGGAGGGCAGCACGGAGGAGCTGGCCCGATGATGAAAAAGGGGGAAAACGAGCATGTTTAACAGCAGAATGTTCACAGTGATTTGGGCGGCTGCGGGCATTACGGGAATTTTTACCGTTCTTCGCCAGGGACTGTATGATCCCCTGAGAGGGGTCATGCTGATTATGGCGGGATTTATCACGCTCTCCGCTGTAGTTCCCTTGAGTTTGGGTATAGGAAAGCGCTATCCGCAGAAATATGTTAAGGCAATCCAGTGGGTGATCAGCCTGCTCTGGATGGGGCTGGGGTGCACCATGGTTGCCTACTTTTTTGTGGAACGGAAAATGCCTTACCACCAGCCGGATAACTATACTGGTGGGGCATTTGCAGTTCTGGGCCTCGTCCTCCTGACTGCTGCCCCAACGATGACGATCTATGTGCAAAGAAACAGACGCAGGAGCGAAGAGAAACGGCCGAGCTGTAAATAGAAGCAATGAGCGGCCGCTAAGCGCTGCAGCGCAGACTGCGGGAGATGAGGAACGCTCCGGTGAGATTTAACGGGAGCAGAAGAAGGCACACAGCGCCATAGCTGCCCCATTGGGTATAGAGAGAGCTGCCCAACATGGGGCCCAGGAGGGAGGCGGGAACCATCTGGAGGGACATAATGGCGAGGTTTTGAGGATAGTGGCGCGGGCCGAAGAGGTCCCGAACCAGGGCGGCGCACAGACTGGACATGCCGCCATAACCGATGCCCAGCAGCCCAAGGCCCAGCAGCAGAAGCGGTAGACGGTCCAAAAGAAAGGAAATGACCATAAGTGCCATGGCGACCGCCATGATGAGGCTGTCCCACAGTGCACTTCTATGGCCGCCCAGCATGTCGAACAGCCGCCCAAAGGCCAGCCGACCTGCGCAGCCGAAGGCGGTCACAACGCCGGAGAGCAACGCCGCCGTCCCCGCCGCAGCGCCCAGCTCCAGTGCCATTTGGGCGGCGCTTCCGATGGCGGCCAGCCCTCCGGCTGTCAGGACCATGAGCCACAGAAAGACGCTGCAAAAGCGGCCTGTTCGCAGCATTTGAGCGGGAGACAGGTCCGCGGAGGACCCCGGCGCGCCCGGTTCCGACGGGACCGGGGTGGGAGAAGGGGGGAGGAGCAGTCCGCCCAGGATCAGCACACTTCCCTCAAAGAGACCGAATGCCAGTAGGGTCCGGGTCCAGCCCAACGCGGAGAGCAGATGATTGGCCGCAGCCGCCATGGGAAAGGTGGCAAAGCCGTAGCAGGTGAGGAGCAGGCCGTTACAGGATCCCGGCCTGTCTGGAAACCACCGGGCGGCGTATCCCAACAGGATGTTGTAGGCCATGCCCACGCCGCAGCCGCACAACACGCCATAGCCCAGGGCCACGCCCGCAAAAGAGGGGGTGGAGCCTCCCGCCAGAAGGAACCCGGGGAGCAGCGCGCCTCCGGCGCACCACAGAAGTGTTCGGGGCCTTAGGCGCGCCGACAGAAAGCCACTGAGTAGAGAGCCGGCACAATAGGAGCACATGGACAGGGTGAATACTCCGGAGGTCTCTACCCGGGACCAGCTGTAGATCCCCTCCAGAGGGATGACGAACACCGACCAGGCGTACAGCACGGCCACGGACATCAGCAGCACGCAGCACAGGGCCAGTACAGCCCACCGCTTCTTTCCCATTTGAACACCTCCTGAGGAGCGCCCGCCGGGCCCGGCGGGCGCTTTCTGTGAAAAAACGCCCCCCAGAGCAGACTGGGGGGCGTTCCGGGTGATTGCAGGTTATTTCGCTCTGGCGTGGAACATGCGGAAGTCCACTTTTTCAGGGACCACCACCTCTTCGGGATCCAAGGTCCTGCCCTCACGGGCCGCCAGGGTCTGCCGGATAAAGATATACTCGTTGGGCACGGAGTTGTCGCCCTCCCGCAAATCGGGGATCTCCAGGCCGCCGCCGGCTTCCAGAATGGCCAGAGCTTCCTCTGGCCGTCCCGTGTGGGCCAGGGCGAAGGCGTGGTAGGCCTGCACCATGGGAGCCGCGCGCTGCTCATCCGTCAGCTCGTCATAGACTGAATTCATCAGTGCGTATTCGCCGGCCTCATAGGCAAAACGAAGCGCCTCTTTGGCAAGCGGCAGATCACCGGGATTGAGCGCCCGGGCCTTGGCCATCAGGTAGGCGCTGCGGTGCTCATCCCCCAGTACCCGCCAGACATTGGCCAGGCCGTGGTAGCCCCAGGTACTCTGTTCCAGAGCCATGGATGTCTCAAAGGCGTTCAGGGCGTCCTCGTAGAGGTCGCGGGCAAAGTAGCACAGGCCCAGATGGTACCAGGCATACCAATTCTTTTCGTCGGCGGATTTCACCGCCTTTTTCAGAAGGTCAAACCACTCGTTCTGGACCAGGAAGGAGGCGGGAGAATCCTTGGGGTCGGGGCAGTCCAGATAGCCGTTTTTCAGGAAACGATACCACACTTGCTGCGCGGGCTCCAGCCCGCCGAAGTCAAGGTAAGGGGCCACCGGCTTGCGCCCCCGGGACTCCTGCATCAGGTTATCCAGCGCGCCCCAGCCCTGCCCCTTCAGCACCGCCTTGGCGGGGGAGGTGGCGGCGGTATGGGTGGCCTGGAGCATCCGGTCCATCTCCGCCTCAGGGAGTACGCCGTCCAGCCACTGCTGTACGGCCTGTTTGCTCTCCTGCCAGGGGCCGTGGACGCGCTCGGGAGAGAAGTCCACCGCGCCGTAGGCCTCCAGCCATTCCCAAGCGGTCTGCGGGGGCATGGGGAGGCTCTCGTTCTGGGTGGGAGCCAGTCCTGCCTGGATCTCCAGGTAGGGCTGGTCGTAGCCGGTGCCGCCGGTGAGGAACTTCTGCCAGTTGTCCCCTCCCACAGAGGTGCCCCAGACAAACATTTTCCGGCCCTTCAGACGGCGGGTGGATGCGTGGATGATGCCCTTGCCGTCAGCCCGGACATAGGCCTCGTATTTCCGCTGTCCCTCGGGAATCTTGTAGAAATGATCCACCACAATGGTGTGGTTGGTGGGATAAGAGAGATCTACACCGTCTACCATGGGGATGGGGAGCTTGTACACCGGATCCTCGTCCTGATTGATATAGGCCTCGTCGGCGGGAACGATGACTCTGGCCCCCTCCTCCTGCTTCACCGCGATGGTGCTCCACCAATACACCGGCTTCACCTCTGTGGAGCCGTTGACCAGGCGCATCCGGGCAAAGAGGAAGGGGACGTCGTCTTTCAGGAAGAAGTCCATTTGGAAGGTATTGGCCCGGATGCGTTCAAAGGCGTAAAGCCGCAGCACCGGGGTGCCGTCGTCGAGGACATAGGAGGCGGCGAAAATGGGGGAACAGGTGAGGGCGGAATGTCCGCGGACGCCGCAGTTCCACTCCACGCCGCCGGAGAACCAGGCGTTCCGCACGGCAAAGTTGCAGGGGCGAAACACAGGGTTGTTGATGATGAGGTCTCTCTGGTTTACCTTGTCGTAAAGGGACCACATGCGCCCGCCCAGGGCGGGGACAAAGGTGGCCTTGAGAAAGCGGTTTTCCAGCACGGCCACGTCAAAGACCTGCTCGGTCTCAGAGCGGTCATAGTCGTCCTGACTGGTGTAGGGCAGCATGTGGAGGATATTTCCGTAGTTAATGTACAGACCCTCCGACTCATCCAGAATGCTGGTCTTTTCAAACATTTTCTGCTTGTAGAGGATGGGATAGGCGCTGTCGGGCCCTAGATGGGAGCCAGGAATATGCATTTTTTCAAAAGTCAGGCTGCTCATGCCGCACCCCTCCTCAATAAGTCACTTCGACGGGAATGCCCTTTTCGGCGGATTCGATGATGGCCAGAATTGCAATACAGGTCTTGCGGGAGTCCTCCAGCGTCACCCGGAACTCCTGGTCGTCCACCATGCGGTCGATAAAGTCGCGGATGCTCTCATAGGAGAGCCCCTTGCACTTGCCAAAGACAAAGTTGCTCACCAGAATATCGGGGACCATGATCTTCTCCTGGTCGGCAAAGGTGATAAGGTCGTGGTTGGAGAGATTCAGGTTTACCATGCCCTCGGTGCCCATGATGGAGAAACGGAAGTCGTTGACATTGCCGTTGCCGTTGGGGGTGACCCAGCCGTTTTCCATATGGGCGATCCCGCCGTGTTCAAATTCGATAGTGGACAGATAGATGTCGGGGGTATCGATGCCCTCCGCCTTCAGGATGCCCTCGCGTTTTACCGCGTAGACCCGCTTGACTTCGTCGTTGAAGAGCCAGCGCAGGGTGTCCAGGGAATGGCTGCCCAGGAACCAGAGGATGGAGGACTTGGCCGCCCAGGGAAGCAGGTCCGTGGCGCACCACTTGATGTCGCTGTGGCGGATATAGGCGGTATAGGGGTCTCCCAGCTTGCCCGCCTCGATGAGCTGCTTGCAGGTGTTGAAGGGGGCGTTCCAGCGGTTGTGGAGGTCCACCATACACCGCACGCCGTTGCGTTTCACCGCCTCCACAATGCGCTCGGCGTCCTCGCGGGTGGTGGCCAGGGGTTTCTCGATGAGCAGGTGCCGCTTGTGATCGGCAAAGCAGCAGGCGATGTCGGCGTGGGCAAAGTCTGGTGTGACGATGGCCACGGCGTCGATGTCGGCCTTTTCCGCCATCTCGTGGTAGTCGGTATAGACCTCTTTGATGCCGAATTCATCGGCGATGGCCTGAGCCCGCTCACGGTTCATGTCACAGATGGCCACCGGCTCGGCATTGCTGTGCTCCCGATAGATATAGGCGTGGGTCCTGCCCCAGGTGCCGGCGCCTACGATACCCATTTTAATTTTCTTTTCCATCATTCATTCACCCTTATTCCATCAAAAATATTGAGAACCATAGAATCAGCCCTTGACGGCGCCCGCCGTCATACCGGCGACCAGATGCTTCTGGAGCAGCCAGAAGATGATGACCACTGGGACGGTGATCATGACGGCCCCGGCCATCAGCGTGCCCCAGTTGGTGTCGTATTGCCCCTGGAAGCTGGCGATACCGATGGGGAGCGTCCAGTTGCTGTAGCTGCGCAGCAGGACGCTGGCGAACACGTATTCGTTCCAACCGGAGATGAAGGCGAAGATCGTGGTAGCCGCAAGCCCGGGCAGGGAGAGCGGGAGCACGATTCTGGAGAAAACCTGAAAGCGGTTGGCTCCGTCCACCATGGCCGCTTCGTCGATGGTGGGCGAGATGGAGTCGAAATAGCCCTTCATCATCCAGGTGCAGAAGGGCACGGTAAAGGTGGTATAGGCTAAAATCAGTCCGAACATGTTGTCCAGCAGGTTCATATTGCCCATGATCACGTACATCGGCACCACGATGAGGGCGCCGGGAATGACTTGGGTCGTGAGGATAATGTAGGAGAGAGCGCTGCGCCCCTTAAAATGAAACCGGGAGATACCATAGGCGCCCAAGGTGGCGATAATCAGGGAGAACAGCGTGGTGCAGAGGGAAACGATGACGCTGTTCCGGAGCCAGGTGGTAAAGCTGAAGGCACCGGTGGTGGAGAGCATGGCCTTGTAGCCGTCGAGTGTGGGCGCTTTGGGGAAAAGGGTGGGCGCGGCATACACTTCGCTGGCGGGTTTGAAAGAGACGGAGATCATCCAGATAAAGGGGAAAATGGCAAAGAGGCAGACCAGCACTGCGGCCACGACGACTCCGATCTTCAGTCCAAGTGATTTCTTCATGCCTTCTCTCCTTTATTCAGAGCCCGGAAGTAGAGCCCGGTGAAGATGCAGCTTGCCAGGAGCATGAGCATGCCCACTGCCGAGGCCTTACCGAAGTCAAAATATTTAAAGGCCGTCTGCTGCACAAAGATGGTGAGAATCTCCGTGGCACGTGCGGGGCCGCCCTTGGCCAGCAGATAGGCGATGGCGTAGTCTTTCAGCGTCCAGATGATGAGCAGAAGGAACACGACCATGGAGACGGGCTTGAGTGAGGGCCAGGTGATATAGCGCAGCTTTTGGAGGCGGGTAGCCCCGTCGACTGTGGCGGCCTCATACATCTCCTGATCAATCCCCTGCAGCCCGGCCAGCAGCATGATGGCCACAAAGGGGAACCCCTTCCAAATATTGACCGCCATGGCCGCCGGAAGCGCCACGTTTTTGTCCAGCAGCCAGCCCACGTTTCCTGAGAGGACTCCCATGCCGGTGAGCATTGAATTGATGATGCCGTAATCCTTGTCGTACATCAGGATCCAGACCAGGCATGCCACCACCTCCGGGACGGCCCAGGGGATGATGATCAGAGCTCTGGCCAGTCCGCAGCCCCGGAACTTTGTGTTCAGGGTCAATGCGGTGCCAAAGCCGAGGATGAACCGGAACGCCACCGTCACCACCATGTACAGCACGGTCACCCGCGCCGAGTTCCAGAAAAACTCATCTTGGAACACGTTGACGTAGTTCTCCACACCCACAAAGTAGTGTCCGTCGGGCGACGGCTTGGTCATTTTCCAGTATTGCACGCTCATCAAAGCCGCCTTGAGGATCGGGTAGGCCAGGAAGACGGCCAGGATGATCACCAGCGGTAAGATAAAGAGATAGCCGCTCTTTGTCTCGCGGCTTATTTTCAGTCTTTTCATGGGGCGCCCTCCCTATCGGCGGAGAAGCGGACCGGGCCCGGACCGGCTTCACCGCGGTTAAGCTCTGGCTGATTTGATTCCGGCGCCGGCGGCAACTGCCGCCGGCGCCGGTCCGTATGCGCTGTGGATCTGCGTCCGGCTCAGGAGCCCAGAATGGCGGCCATCTTGTCGTGGGCCTCGTCCAGGATCGGCTTGACATCCACCGGCGTATCGGTGAACATCTCGGCGGCGGCGTCGATCATGACCTGGCTGAGTTCGCTGTATTCGGGGATGGCGGGGTCGGCGATCAGAGTGGTGTAGTTGTTCTCCATGAAGTCATAGAACAGGGCGGAGAGGGGATACGCAGCCTTGTACTCGTCAGAGGAGGCGTACTCGATGCTGGCGGGAATCTGGCCGCAGTCGGCGATAATCTTCTGGGCCTCGGCGCTGGTCATCCAAAGCAGGAAGTCCCAAGCCTCGTCGGGGTGCTCGCACTTGCTGCTGATGAGACTGAGCACGGGGAAGTTGGTGGGGTTGGGCTTATAGGTTTCGCCGTTATAGACCACGTCGAACTGGGGGATGATGCCGATGTCGTCCATCATGGCGGCGTCATGCTCCTGGCACATGCCGATGAACCAAGGGCCGTCCATGCAGAAGGGGACTTCGCCGTTCCAGAACATCTCGCGGGAGTCCTTCTTGTCCAGCACCAGCTTGCCGCACTTCTCGGTGGCGATGAAGTCGTTCCACCACTGGGCGGCCCAGACGTTGGCCTCAGAGTTACAGTTCAGATGGTCTGCGGTGTAAGGCGCGGTTTCGCCGTCAGCAAAATACAGGCCATTGGAGACGGGACGGGCGATCAGACGGTTCCACTCGCTGACGGAGAAGGCGTGGGTGCCGTATACGACGCCCATTGCCACGCTGTCGCCCTCGGAGAACTTGCGGCAGGCCTCCAGGAAGTCGTCCTGTGTCTTGATGCTCTCGGGGTCGATGCCCTTTTCCTCCAGCATGGATTTGCGATAGAACATGGCGGTAGTGCCCCAGGAGTAGTTGGACACGCCCAGCGTTTTACCGTCATATACACCGGTCTCCTGGCCGGTGAGCTTGCCCTCCAGCCCCGCTGCGTTGAAGCGATCGGTGAGGTCCAGGAAAGCGCCGCCCTCCCGCAGTGTCTGGTAGGAGGCCAGATTCTCGGGATAGATCTGCATGATGTCGGTCTCGTTGTTAGCCAGGATCTCTGTGGTCAGGTTGTTCCAGTAGTCGGCATAGCCGGCGCCGGAGATCTCGATCTGCACATTGGGGTCGATCTTGTTGTACTCCTCCACCAGCCGGTCGATTACGGCACGGTGGGGGGCCTCAACATAGAGGAAGGTGGCCATCGTCAGCTTGATGGGCTCCGTGGCGGAGGAGGAGCCGGCAGGTTGGGTAGTGGCGGGGGCGGGAGTGCTGCCGCCGGAGCCGCCGCCGCAGGCGGCCAGGGAGAGCGACAGGGCCGCTGCGAGAGAGAATGTGATCAGTCGTTTCGCCAGTTTCATTTCAGTACCTCCTTAAAATTCAATCGAGTTGAGTCCTTCCTGTGGGTGTGCGTCTGCGTTATCTTCCGATCTGCTACCCTCCACTTCTTTTCAATGTCTTAATGTCGCGTATAGGTAATCCTCGATTACATCGCCCACATGGTCCTCCAACAGGGCGTTGGGCTCGTTTTCCAGGGCCGTGGTCCGCACCCGTTCCGCCTGGCGGGGCAGATACTGACTCAGCAGGGAATAGGGGATGGGGCGGCTGCCCAGACGGTCCATCAGCCGGCGGATGGAGCTGCGCACTTCTCCGTCGGTGAGATAGTAGCGGGCCCTGTCCGACAGGCTGAAGGCCCGGTCATATTTCTGCTGTGATTCGGTACCGTGATAATGCTTCCTCCAGTACTTGTCGTCTCGGAGCATGGCCGCCTCCAACACAGCACGAAAGCCGCTCAGGGGTGCCTCCGTATCGGAGAAGAGCTCCCGTTCGATACACTCCAGGGCAAAGAGACCCTCCCGCACGGCAAATGTGAGGGCAGGCCCCACCTTCAGGATGGCCACCCCGTCCTCCACCATCTCCCGCAGGGCATATCTGGTCTGATAGTCGGTGGAATGGCCCTCCAGCACCAACCGGTCATAGCGGTGCAGTGCACCGGTGATTTTGGCGGCGCTGGACCGGCTGTAATCAAAGACGGAATCGCTCCCAAACTCCACGCCGGGCTGGACCACCACGGCTACCACCCGTTCCCAGGCGTCCTCCAGCCCTCTGGAGAGGAAGGCGTCCCGAAATGCGTGCAGAGTATGGTCCAGATCGGAGGGTTCCGTAACGGCGATGCCCTCCTCCGCCTCCTGGGCACCGCCCGGAATGGGCACTTCGCTGCCCACCACATAGACCGGGGCTACGGCATCCGGGTCCTGAGCCCGCCGCTGGGTGTAAGCCGCTTCGGCCACGGCGCACAGCTCTGCGCCCCGCCGGGCGATGACCTCGTCGGGCAGGCGGAGATGGGCGTCGTCGTCCCCCACCTTCATACTGGTGTCGATATGTATCTTGGTAAAGCCGGCGAGGACGTACCGGCGGACGAGTTCACGGGCGAGGGCCATGGCCTCGGCCTCCGGTTTCTCAGCAAAGGTGAGGGGGCCCAGATGATCGCCCCCCAGGATGACCTGGCTGCTGGGCACGTCCAGCTCACGGGCCAGCCCCAGTACATAGGCGTAAAATTGTTCCGGCGTCATGCCGATATAGCCGCCGAACTGATCCACCTGATTGGCGGTGGATTCGATGAGGACATAGGTGCGGTGTTCCCGGGCCTTTTTCAGAGCGGCGCGCAGCACATATTCGTTGGCGCTGCAGCAGGAATAGATGCCCACGCCCTCGCCCGCCCGGTTGGCGGCGGCAATTTTCTGTAAAATATGTCCCATGGCGCTCACAGCTTGATCCAGGCGTCCAGCCCGTCGGGGTGGTCGGGGTCGGTGCCGGTGACCTTGGACTTGTAGAAAGCGGTGAGCTGGCACAACACGATGACAGCCAGACCTCGCACGATGTGGTCCAGATCCTCGTCCACAGGAAAGTTGAGGGCCCCATCGATTGCAAGAGGACGGTCGGTACAGGTGACCACGGTGGAACCGTGACCCACCATATCCCGGATCAGGTCCTGCTCCAGAGGTCCGCTGGCGATGGCGGCGATAACCAGGGTCCTGTCCCGGATGAGGACCATGGGCCCATGACGGACGTCCAGTACGTGGTAGCAGTTGCTGGGAAGCTGGCAGACCTCTTTAAAGGCCAGGGCACCCTCCTCGGCGATGCCGTGGATCTCCGCGTCCGCCAGGACCACGGCATGATCCCAGCTCCTGCCGGCCAGGGCCTCCCACTCGGCCTCGAAGCGCCGGACATAGCGCTCTCCTATGTCCGGGAAAGCCAGGAGCTGGGCCCGAAGGGTCTCGTCGCCCATCAGGCGGGAGAGCACGTACATCACTGAGTAATAGAGACAGCTCACCGTCCTGGTCTGGCATACGCTCTCATCGAAGCACCAGGGCATCTCAATGGACAGGGCGCTGTGCTCGGAAAGTTTGCAGTGTTCCGCACAGGAGAGACTGAGCACGGTAAAGGAGCAGCCGGCCGCCTTCAGCGCGTCCAGCGCGAACATCACTTCGGATGTGCTGCCGGAGCGGGACACCGGGACAATCAGGGCTCCCTCCATCGTGCCGGCATACCGTGCCGCGTGGACCGTGGCGTCTCCGGCGGGGACGGCAAAGGAGGGGCGTTTCAGGCGGATATTGACGGTGTCCGCCATGGATTTGGCCAGGGAGAAGCTGGAGCCGCAGCCCATAAAGACCACAAGGGGAGGGTTGACTTGCTCCACCAGAGCCCGGATTTCGGGGAGCCGTGCCTCCAGGTGCTCCGCGCACCTGCGCATGGCCTGGTACTGATTCTTGATCTCATCATAAATAAGGCTCATATTCCATCCTCCTCAGACGTCTGTTTCAGCCGTTCAAACCCAAATTTAGCGGCGCCCAGCAGGGCCGCGTCATTTCCCATGGAGGCATATACGATGGCGGTGTCTTTCATGCAGCCGCACACCCGCTCCCGGAACCGCCGCTCCAGGGCCTCCGCCCACACGCCGCGCGTATCAGAGATACCGCCTCCGATGAGAAAGGCGTCCGGGTTGCAGAGATTGGAGATGTCCACCATGACCAGACTCAAATCGTCCACAAAGGCGTCCATCACCTTGCGGGCCGCCGGGTCGCCGGATCGGAGGACTTCGAAAAATTGATAGCCGGAGTGGAGCCGGTCCGCGCCCACTTCCCGGTTATAGTTGCTCCACAGGGCGGTGCCGCTGACATAGCGCTCCACACAGCCCTTCTGACCGCAGTAACAGGGGAGGCCGTCCGGGTGAAGGATCATATGGCCGATTTCACCGGCGCCGAACTGCGCCCCATGCCAGAAAGCGCCGTTGGAGACCATGGCGCCCCCCAGGCCGGTACCGATGACGATTCCCACCACCACCGAGTATGTCCGGGCGGCCCCCTTCCACAGCTCACCCTTGATGGCGCAGTAGCAGTCGTTGTTCACGCTCACCGGTATGTGGAAGTCGTCCTCCAGCTCTTTTCGGAGGTGGCGCCCCTGCCAGTTGGCGTGGACCCCGCAGTTGAGGATGACGCCCTCCACGGGATCAATGCGCCCATTGCCGCCGATCCCCACCACGGAGATGGGATACTCTCCGCTGTACTGGGAAATAATGTCCCGGAAGGTGGCGATCAAAAAATTTCCATCCCGTTCCGGGATATCGTACCGCTTTTTGGTCAGAATGTTGCCATCGCCGTCCACAACCGCGCCGACCACTTTCGTTCCGCCGGAGTCTATGGAAATTGCGTACATACAGACCACACCTCACGGTTCTAGTATTGGTTTATATGCACAATTATAGAGGCCGTTTTCCCGCGCCTCAATGGATAAGTGTTCATGGTTTTAGTAAAAATGTCCGAACTTTTCGCCGATTTTTTCTGATTTATTGACTTATCACTTTCGAACGAATATACTGAAGAAAAAATGGTAGGCGAGGGGGGGAGGATTGGTTCATGACATCCATCTATGATTTTGACAAACTGGCCAAGCTGCTCAACAGCCTCTATCTCCTAACGGGACGAAAGATCACGTTGAAAGACAGCGATTTCAACAACGTCATCACCAGCAATACCGCCTGCGAGTTCTGCAGACTCATCCAGAGCACACCGTTCGGCTACGAGAAATGCCTGGCCTGCGATACAGAGGCGCTGGCCTATGCGAAACGGCAGAACAAGGCGTATCTCTACCGATGTCATGCCGGACTGATGGAGGCGGCGGTGCCGGTGATGGAAAAAGGGAGGCTGCTGGCCTACCTCATGTATGGGCAGATCCTGGACGAGTCCCCGCTGGAGGAGCAGTGGGCGCGGATCAAACGACAATGTGCCTGGCATGAGGATCTGCCCGCGCTCCGGGTGGCCTTTTACCGATTGGACCAATTGGAGCAGAAGACCTTGCAGGCATACGCCGACGTGCTCTCCGTCTGCGCCTCCTACATCTGGCTCCATGAGTATGTCAAGCAGAGCGAACCCACCGAGTCCCAGATGATCGCCTCTTACATTGATAAAAACTATACCCGGCCGCTCACGCTGGGGGTGATCTCCACAGAACTGGGGATAGGGAAGACCAAGCTGTGTGAAACGGCGAGAAACAGCTTTTCCTGCAGCGTGCAGCAGTTGATCCGCCAGAGACGGGTGGAGGCGGCCAAGGAGCTGATGGCCGAGGGCGATCTGCCCATCAGTCAGATCGCCGAAGCGGTGGGCATTGGGGACAGCAATTACTTTGTCAAGGTATTCAAAGCGGCGACGGGATACACACCTCTGCGCTACAAAAAGCTGCTCCAAAGTGCGGCGCGGGACGCCGGACCTGAAGCGGCGACCCGGGGGGAACGCCCAAATAATCTGTACGAAATGGAGAAAGGAGAGGAATCGCATGGCAACGATCTGTAATGTGCGCATATTTGACGGAACAGCGTTTCGAAAGGAGTCTGCGGTCACGTTTGAAAACGGCACGGTCACGGCCCTGGATGACCGCCGGGAGGGAGAGGACATGGGCGGAGTGCTCCTCTGCCCCGGGTTTGTGGACATCCACATGCATGGGCAGAAGGGGCTGGACAGCATGCGCCCGGGGGACAACGGGCGCATGGCGGAGACCCAGGTGAAGTATGGAGTCACCTCCTTCTGCCCCGCCTCCATTACAGAGACGGACGAGGCCATCCGGGCCTATCTGGCTGATATCCGCGCCGCCATGGAGCTGGAGCGGGGCGCGCGGGTGCTGGGGGCCTACCTGGAGGGACCCTATCTTGCCGAGCGGGTGAAGGGCGCACATAACGCGGCCAAGCTCCGGGATCCGGAGTTGACGCACTACAAGGCGCTGACCGCCGGATTCGAGGATGAGATACGCCGGGTGACCCTGGCTCCTGAAAAGCCGGGGGGCATGGAGCTTGTGCAGTACCTCAAGGGCCGGGGGGTGGTGGCCTCTATCGGACATTCGGTCGCAACAGCGGCGGAGGCATCCCGGGCCGTGGCCCTGGGGATCACCTGCTCTACCCATACCTGCAACGGAATGGAACCGCTCCACCACAGAAAACCGGGCGTCCTGGGGGTGACCCTCACCGACGACGGGATCCGGGCCGAGTTCATCGCCGACCTGGTCCACATCGACCCCATCCTGATCCAGCTGATCTACCGGGCCAAAGGCGTGGAAGGCTGCTATTTCTGCACCGATTCCATGGAGGCCGCCGGTATGCCGGATGGGAAGTACCACCTGGGCAATGAGGCGATCACAGTAAGGAATGGAATGGCGCTAAAAGGAGAAAGCCTGGCGGGGAGCACGCTGACGATGGACCAGGGCGTCCGGAATCTGGCGCAGAAAGTGGGTCTGCCCCTGGCGGACGCCCTGCGCATGGGGACCCGGAACCCGGCGGACGTGTTGGAACGGAAGGACCTGGGCCGGGTGGCCATAGGGGCTAAGGCGGATTTCGTCCTTTTGGATGACGGGCTCCGAGTCTGCGCCACCTATGTTCGGGGCAGACGGGAGTACAGCGCTCGCTGAGCCGCACCACCCAAAAACGAAATAAATATGAAAGAATAATACTTTCGTTTGATGGTATTGTACGTCTGTCCGATGGACTTGTCAACTACAAGACGGAATCTCCTGACAGAAAGAGCGGCGCCGGAACCACCTCATGGGGGGCCGGCACCGTATTTGGTCAAGGGACTCAAAGGGGGCATAGAATCCCCAGATCGTCGGAAAAGGTATATGTAACCTCAATCCTGCCGTGCTCAAAAACAAGGATCTGCTCCACGGCTTCGGCCATGGTGGCCCGGTCCAGTTCCAGGAGGGAGCCGCGCGCGACAAGAGATTCCAGCCAGCCCGGCGCGTGGGGGGGTGCCTTTTCAGCCGCCTCCAAATGGGCAAGCTGCGCCGAGAGGCCCGCCGTCTGACGTTCATAATCCGCCCGGTAACGGAGGTAGTCCTCCCGGCTGAGCAGGCCCTCCCGATAGTCCTCATAAACCGCCTGCCGGAGGCGGTGGAGGCGGTCCAGGCTGGTCTGCAGCGCCCGCTGCCCATCGTAGGTTCCCCTTGGTTTGGCCTTTGGCAGGGCCTCTGCGGCCAGCAGACGCAGGTCCCCGGCGGCGGAGAGCAGCCGGTTCAGATCGCCCAGCAGAAGCTGTTCCAAGTCCCGATGGGCAATCTCATGGCGGGTGCAGATAGAAGAGCCATACCGCTTGTAAGAGCCGCAGCAGTAGAAGGCCCCTCTGTTTCGAGTGACTTTGCTCATGGCCCGGCCGCAGTCTCCGCACCGGAGAAAGCCGGCAAAGGGGCTCACATTCCGGGCGAAGTCGGGCGTCCGGGCCTCTCTTTCCAGCAGCGCCTGTACCCGTGCCCACTGCTCGGGACCGATGATGGCCTGATGCGTACCCTCTACCACCGCCCATTGGTCGGGCGGCAACTGCTTTGCTCTGCCGTGCAGGGTCTGCCGGGGGGCACGGCCCTGCTCCATATTGCCGATATACATCTGATTGTGAAGCATCCGGTGGATGGTGGCATAGGTCCAATAGGTCGTGCTCCGGATGCGGCGGCCGTTGCTGTATTTCTCCCCGTTCAGGCGCTTGTACTCACTGGGGCAGGGGATACCCTCCTCATTGAGCAGCTTGGCGATCGATACTTTTCCCATGCCGTGTTCAAAGAGGGTGAAGATGCGTGCCACCACGGCGGAGGCAGCGGGGTCCACCACCAGCCGGTTGTGGTTATCAGGGTCCTTGCGGTAACCGTAAGAGGCGAAGGCACCGATGAACTCCCCCTGCCTCTGTTTGGTGCGGAAGGCACTCCTCACTTTTCGCGAGATGTCCCGGGCGTATTGCTCGTTAAAGACGTTTTTGACCGGCAGCAGCATGTCGTAAGGGCCCTTCTCACTGTCGATCCCGTCGTTGACGGCCAAAAAGCGTACGCCGTGCTCCGGAAACCAACGCTCCAGATAGCGGCCCACATCGATGTAGTCCCGGCCAAACCGGGAGAGGTCCTTAACCACCACACAGTTGACCTGCCCGGCTTCAATATCGCCCAGCATCCTCCGGAAACCGGGACGGTCGAAATTGGTTCCCGTGTACCCGTCATCGGCATACCATCCGGCTGGACACAGGTCCGGCCGCCGGGACAGAAAGTCCTCCAGGAGCGCGCGCTGATTGGAGATGCTGTCGCTCTCCGGCTTGTCCCCGTCCTCCCGTGACAGCCTGGTATAGAGCGCGGCCCGCCATACGGGGGCGGCTTGCTCCCGCGCGCCCCAGCGGGATGCAGAGGGAGACGACTCCATCCATCTCTTCCTTTCCATATCCTAAAATATAGAAGTTCAGGAGCCGGCGTGGGCACGGATCAGGCGCTTGAGCATGTCCCGTGTCCCGCATGTCCCGCTGAATCGCCGCGCGATGGTGAGAGCGGAGCCCGCCTGCGGCCCCGCAGGTGGAGCTTCCTTTTTGGAAGGTACAGATGTCATTCTATGATTCTCCTCTCCCTGTGGTCTTTTTCTATAATGTATTGCGGTGGACGGGCCGCTATGCAGGCGTTTGATGGGGCGGGAGGGAGAGAGAAGAGAGGTTTTGATCGAAAAAGTACGCCTGCCATTGCCATGGAGGCGCATTTTTGTTATGCTGCAAAGGACAAGAGGAGGGAACAGAATATGGTGAGACCCATTGTAAAAGATGTCCTGCTTCTGGGCCGGAGGGCGGAAGCCGCAGTTGAGGCCGATCTCCCTGTGGTGCAGGATCTGATGGATACCCTGCGGGCCCACACAGGGCATTGTGTGGGGCTTGCGGCCAATATGATCGGCGTCAATAAGCGGATCATTGTGGTGGACGGAGGCGGAGTACCCTTTCCCATGCTCAACCCTGTCATTCGAAAAAGAATGGGAGAGCCCTATGAGGCGGAAGAGGGCTGTCTGTCCCACTCAGGAACCAGGAGGACGCTGCGCTATCCTTCCATTGAGGTGGAATTTCAGAATCTGAGTCTTCAAACATGCAGACAGAGGTACAGCGGATTCCTTGCACAGATCATCCAGCACGAGCTGGACCACTGTGAAGGGGTGCTCATATGAATGGACCTATGCTGTGCTTTGGCGATTCAAACACATACGGCTATGACCCGCGTTCTTATCTGGGAAGCCGTTATCCGACAGAGGAACGCTGGACCGGTATTTTAAAGGGCCGTGGGTGGGAAATTTTAAACTGCGGAGAGAATGGGCGGGAAATTCCGCACAGGGCATCTGAACTGGAGGCGCTGGACAGGCTGCTGGAACGGAGCGGGCGCCTGGAAGGAATCGCTCTCATGCTGGGAGGAAATGATCTGCTGCAAAATCCCGCATTTGCGGCGGAAGATGTGGCGGCCCGAATGGAGGAGATGCTGGGCAGGCTTTTGGAGCACAGCGCGGTCAGAGAGAACGGTGCGGGGGTGCTCTTGCTTGTTCCGCCGCCCATGCGTCCCGGGACCTGGGTGACGGAGGAGCGTCTGCTGACGCAGTCCGCCCGGCTGGGCGGCTGCTATGGAGCATTGGCCCGGCGGCTGGATATCGGGTTTGCAGATACGGCGCCCTGGAATGTTGACCTAACCTTTGACGGAGTACACTTTTCTCCGGGGGGACACCGCACCTTCGCGCGGGAATTGGAACAGGTCCTGAAGCATATCTGTACCGAAAAACGGCGTTCGCAAACTGACATCACCCTGGGGGAACGAGGACACCCAGATGCTGATCGATATTCTGGGCAAATATAAGGTCAAGGCAACCTTCTTTGTCGTGGGCGACTGGGTGGATAAATACCCGGAGTCGGTGAAGGCGCTCCACGACGCCGGGCATGAGGTGATGAACCATTCCAATACCCATGCCCATATGTCCCAGCTCTCCAAGGATGAGATCATCGCGGATGTGGAGGCGTGCAACGACAAAATTGAAGCGGTGACCGGTGTGCGGCCCACCCTGATCCGTCCGCCTTACGGAGAATATGACGACAACGTGATTACGGCGATCCGTTCTATTGGGATGGAACCCATCCAGTGGGATGTGGACAGCCTGGACTGGAAGGACCTGGAGGCGCCGGAGATCATCAAACGGGTGACCGGAAAAGTTCAGTCCGGCTCCATTGTTCTGTTCCACAATGCCGCACTGCACACACCGGAGGCTCTGCCAACCATTATTGAGACCCTTCTGCAGGAGGGGTATACCTTTGTGCCCATCTCGGAAATCATTCTTCCGCAGCCCTATACCATTGACCACACCGGGCGGCAGTTGCCTGCGGATGCGCAGGCATCCTAAAATGAGGAAACCGCCGGCTGCTGTAAATACAG